>NZ_JBANBA010000012.1:0-122997 GCF_059803475.1 Bradyrhizobium sp. UFLA05-89
CTGCGACGATGTCCGTGCTGTACTGCTCTCATCCAAAGACGTACCGTGCGGATGATTTTATGACACAGTAAGATTAGTGCGCGCTCACGCTGTTCCAGACGAGGCCGACACCCGACAGGAATAACAGGCCGAGCACGATATCGCCAAAATGCTTGTCGCTGAGCGCGTGGTAGACGCGCGCGCCACACCAGGCGCCGACCAGCGTGGCCGGAAACGCAATCAGCGCGAGCCAGATCACCTGCGTCGCGACGAAGCCTGACGCTGTCTGCAACACCAGCGCGGCTGCCAGCACCGTGAAATTGAAGAGCTGGAAGATGCCGCGCCGCTCATGCTTGTTCCAGCCGCGGATGTTGGCCCACAGGATCGGCAGCGGTCCCGACAACCCCGCAAGTCCGCCCAAGATGCCGCCGGCGAAACCGATCGCGCCATCGGCGATCCTGCCGCCGAACGTGAAGGCGAGCGGCCGTTTGTTGAGATAGAGCGCGGTTGGAAAGATCAGCAGCAGCACGCCGATGCTGAGCTTGAACACTTTTGGGTCGGCCTGGGCGACCATCATGGTTCCCAGCGGCACACCGGCAAGTCCGCCGATCAGGAATGGCCAGACCAGCGAGAGATCAAAGCTCTTCCACATCGAGGGCAGCGTGGACGCTTGCGCGATGACCGAACAGATCAGCACCAGCGGCACGGCGAGCGACGGCGGCAGTACGTAGAGCCAGACGCCGAGCGCCATCAGAGCCGTGCCGAAACCGGCCAGCCCCGAGACGAAGCCGCCGGCCAATGCGCCAAAAAGCAACAGCGCGTAGCTGAGCGTATCCACACCAATGTCCTTGTTGTCATGGGCGGTGTACTAGACGATCTGCCTGGCGTCGACCGATCCGTGCAGCGCACTGAGGAGAATTTGCAACGCCTGGCCGAGCTCGGCGCGATTGCGCGCCGCGCCAAGCGATAGTCGCGCCGCATGCGGCGGATGATCGCCGACCACGAAGGCGTCGCTGGCGATGACGGCAAGCCCGTTGCGCAGCAGTTGCGCTGATATCTCCGTCCGGCTCCGCCCCTCCGGCAGCCGCAGCCAGAGATGATGCGCGGCAGGTTTGGCCAGGAACTGAAGACCTTTCAGCGCGCGTTGCGCGAGCTGCTGACGGCCAATCGCCTCGTTGCGGATCGCCGTGATGATGCGGTCGGCGACACCGGTCTCGAGCCAATGGGTAACGAGCGCAACCATCAGCGGCGCGGGCATCTGCACTGTTGCCTGAAGAAAGCTGCGCATCCGTTGCTGCGCGTCGGCGTCGGGCGTCACCAGATAGGCCACGCGCAGCGCCGGCGCGATGCATTTGGAAAGCGTGGTGGCAAGATAAGTCCGCTCCGGAATGAGATTGGCTATCGGCGAGGCCGAACGGTCGAGCAGGCCATAGGCATCGTCCTCGATCAGCGTCGTATCGGCGTCGCGGACAATCTTGGCAATTGCGTTCCGCCGCTCGGCCGAAAGCGTCGCGGTAGTCGGATTGTGCAGCGTCGGAACGAGATAGACCGCCTTCGGCCTGTGCTCCCGGCACGCCCTGGTCAGTGCGTCCGGAAGGATGCCGCCTTCATCCATCGCAATGCCGACCAGTTTGACGCCGAGCCGCGCGGCGACCGCCTTGATGCCGGGAAAGGTGAGGGCTTCCGTCAACACGACATCGCCGGGCCCGGTGAGATGGGCGATGAGGTTGAACAGGATCGTCTGCGTGCCCGGAAAGATCACGAGCCGGTCGGGGCGGACGTGGGGAACGCGCGTACGCATCCACTTTGCGGCGACGTCGAGCTCGTGCGCGCTGCCGCCGGGTGGTTGATAGTTGAGATAGGCGGTGAGGCCGGATTGCTGGCGGATCGCCTCGAGGCTTGCAAGGATGCGTTCGTCGAGCTGCGCCTCCAGTGGATGCGGTGGCACGTTCATCGACAGATCGATCGTGACCGGGTGGGGCAGGTCGACCGTTCGTCGCGCGCTGGTCTCCGAGACGAACGAGCCCTGTCCGACCCGTGCCTCCAAAATCCCGCGCCGCCGTGCCTCGGTATAGGCGCGCGTCACCGTGGTGAGATCGATGCCAAGCGCCTTCGCCAGCGCGCGCTGCGTCGGCAGTTGCTGGCCGCGCAGCAGCCTGCCTGCGGCGATGTCGGCCTCCATGGCGTCGACGATGCGCTGATAGCGCGGGCCGCTGAGCTCGGAGATTGTAGGGATCCAATCCATGCAAATCTGACCATTTTCTTTGAATGTATGGATGCAAGATAGTATTGTATGGATCGTTGGAAAGAAAGAGGTGTGGTCATGGCGACCGGTTCAGTCTCTCTGGCGAAGGCGATGTGGCGCGGGTTTTGCGGCAGGTGTCCGCATTGCGGCGAAGGCCATTTGTTCAAGCGCTTCCTGAAAGTGGCCGACAGCTGCGAGGTCTGCGGCGAGGAGCTCTTTCACCATCGGGCCGATGATTTCCCAGCCTATCTCGTCATCGTCGTGGTCGGCCACCTCGTGGTGCCGGCGATCCTCGCGATCGAAACGGCTTATGCACCGCCGGTCTGGCTGCAATTGGCGGTGTGGCTACCGGTGACGTTGTTTGCTTCGCTCGCTTTGTTGCAGCCGACCAAGGGCGCCATCGTCGGACTGCAATGGCAGGTCGGCATGCACGGCTTCGAGGAAGCCAAGCGGCGCCGCGAAGCCGGCCGGCTCACGCCGGTGCTCGTCAAGGCCAAAGCTGCATCGCGAGCGGCCTGAGCACGCCCCGCGACGTTTACATCGCGCGGTCGGCCGCTAGACTTCATCGTATCAAGCAAGAACGATGGAAATGCCGGTGACCGCACGCTCGCCCAAAACCTTCCTGCTGTGTCATGGCGCCTGGTCCGGCGGGTGGGTCTGGAAGAAGATGCATCCGCTGATGGCGCAGGCGGGCCATCGTCTGGTGGCGCCGACCTACACCGGTCTCGGCGAGCGGTCGCATCTTGCAAATCCTTCGATTGACCTGGAGACGCATATCCAGGACATCCTCAACGTCATCAAGTTCGACGACCTCAGCGACATCGTGCTGCTTGGCCACAGCTATGGCGGCATGGTCGCGACCGGCGTTGCCGATCGCGCCCGCGACCGCATCACGCAACTGATCTATGTCGACGCCTTCGTGCCGCGCGACGGCCAGTCGCTGTTCGATCTGAATGAGCAGGGGCGCGAGCCGATGCGAAAAGCCGCTGCCGCAGGCGATGGCTACCGCATCCCGCCCAACCCGCCGCCGCCGGATACGCCGCAAGCCGATCTCGACTGGCTAAACGCCCGCCGCGTCAGCATGCCGGTGAAATGCTTCGAGACGAAGCTGAAGCTTGGACACGGCGAGCCGACGATGCCGCGCAGCTACATCTACTGCACGCGCATTCCACCTGGCGACGTGTTCGGGCAGTTCGCCAAGCGCACGAAGAGCGAGGCCGGCTGGCGCCATTTCGAGATCGACGCCAGCCACGCGCCGAACGTCACGGCGCCGGAGGCATTGATGGCGGTGCTTGAGAAGATCGTAGAGTAACCACGATCGTCATTCCGGGGCGCGACGAAGTCGCGAGCCCGGAATCATTCATCCACCAGCCCTGCGGCCCGATGGATTCCGGGTTCTCGCTTCCGCCTTCGCTCGTCGAGCTTCGGCGGACAAGTCGCGAGCCCCGGAATGACGGCCCTTGAAGTGGTGAGGGGTCCGATGCGTCGGCATCGAACCCCTCGTCGCTTCCTCAGTAAGACACGCTTTCTTCACGCGAACCGGAAAACCACTTCGCTCGAAAACGCTTTAGAGCATCAGCCGGCCTGTAAGCCGGGTTCTGTAGGGCACCGCCTGCTTGCGCCGGCGATACGTGACGGCCATTCCTCTGGGACAATGTTTGCACATTGCCTCGAGCAACCTACCCGGACGGCGGGCCTGACATCGCCCCGCGGCGTTATCGCTTTCGCGAACAGCCCGCTTAAGCCGTCCCTATTCGGTTTTGCTCCCGGTGGGGTTTGCCATGCCGGCTCCGTTGCCGGAACCGCGGTGCGCTCTTACCGCACCTTTTCACCCTTGCCCCGCAAAGCCCGAAGGCAAGCGGGGCGGTTCGTTCTCTGTGGCACTTTCCCTAGGGTCGCCCCCGCCGGACGTTATCCGGCACCGCATGTCAAGGGAGCCCGGACTTTCCTCCCCGGCGGCCTTTCGGCACTTGCAGGGGCGGCCGTCCGGCCGACTGACGGTGTACGCAATGGGCATTTATGACGGTTTCGTCAAGGCGATATCGGCGTCCACGCGGCATCCAAAATAATTTATCCTGAAGATGTCGTTTGATGTGCGCCCCGTTCGACCGGATGTCGGCGATCCAGCCGAACAACAGGAGTGAGCGATGCAGTATCTGCTGCTGATTTATCGGAACGAAGCTGACCTGGGCAAGATGACGCCCGAGGACCGGCAGGAGATGTCGGCGGAGTACGGTGTCTACACGCAATCCATCGTCCAGAGCGGCCATTTCAAGGCCGGCGACGGGCTGCAGCCGACGACGACCGCGACCACCGTGCGTGTGCGCGACGGCAAGACCCTGACGACCGATGGTCCCTTCGCGGAGACGCGCGAGCAACTCGGCGGCTACTATCTGGTCGAAGCCAAGGATCTCGACGCCGCGATCGCACTCGCCGCGCGGATTCCCGGTGCCAGGTACGGATCGATCGAGGTTCGTCCGATCATGATCTACAAGTGATCTCGTCCGCAGACATCGACAAGGTCTTTCGCGACGAGGCGGGGCGGGCGCTGGCCACGCTGATCCGCCTCGTCGGTGATTTCGATCTCGCTGAAGATGCACTCCAGGACGCTTTTGCGGTTGCACTGGAGCGGTGGTCTGCATGCGAGGTGCCCGACAACCCGCGCGCCTGGCTCGTCAATGTCGGGCGCAACAAGGCAATCGACCGCATTCGTCGCCAGGTCGCGTTTCGCGGCAAGCAGCAGGCGCTCGTGCATGAGCTCACGCTGGATGCGCAAGCGCCCGACGAGCCGCCGACGATGCTCGACGACGATATGTTGCGGCTGATCTTCACCTGCTGTCATCCTGCGTTTGCGCCCGAAGTCCAGGTCGCGCTCACGCTGCGCACGGTATGCGGACTCACCACCGCGCAGGTCGCGCGCGCATTTCTCGTCAGCGAGGAGGCGATGGGGCAGCGTCTCGTCCGTGCCAAGCAGAAGATCAGGCTCGCCGGCATTCCCTATGAGGTGCCGGAGCGCGACGCACTCGCGCCGCGGCTGTGCGGCGTTCTTGCCGTCATCTATCTCGTCTTCACCGAAGGCTATGTCGCGACGTCGGGTGCAGACCTGATGCGACCTGATCTTGCGATCGAGGCTATCCGGCTTGGCCGGCTGCTCGATCGCTTGATGCCAGGGCGCAGCGAGATCAAGGGTCTGCTGTCCCTGATGCTGCTGCACGATGCGCGGCGCGCCGGGCGCGAGACGTCGGCCGGCGACATCGTGCTGCTGGAGGAGCAGGACCGTACGCTGTGGGATCGTGCGCAGATCGAAGAAGGCTTGCGCCTGGTCGACGATGCGCTGCGCTTGCCCGGCCGGCCGCAGCCCTACGCCGTGCAGGCGGCGATTGCTGCGCTCCATGCGCGGGCGCCAAGTTATGAGGAGACTGACTGGCCGCAGATCGCCGGACTCTACGAAGTGCTGTTACGGATCAGCCCGTCGCCGGTGATCGAGCTCAATCATGCGGCGGCCGTGTCGATGGTCGACGGCCCCGCACGCGCGCTTGATCTCGTCGACGCGATCGCAGCGCGCGGCGGGCTGGACGGCTATGAGCTGCTGCCTGCGGTGCGCGCTGATTTGTTGCGACGGCTCGACCGGAAGGAAGAGGCGCGACAGGCATATGTTGCGGCGACGGCGGCGACGCAGCTCGCGCCGCTGCGGAGGCTGTATGCGCGAAGGATCAGGGAGTTGGATTAACCGCCTCGAATTCCGCCTTCGTGCCCCGGACGCAGCGCCTCTTTGGCGATGCGCTGCAGAGCCGGGGCCCATCTCACCGCAGCGGACCGCGTTGCCACTGGGTCCCGGCTCTGCGCGCCAACGCGAGGGCGTTGTCGCGCGTCCGGGACATGAGAGTGAGCTGCTCGACCGCCGCCGTCACTTCGACGCGACGGTCGTGCCTTCGGCCGGCAAGCTCGCCAGCAGTGCCTGCAATGTCGACAGCGTCGAATGATCGACGACACCATCCAGCCGCGCCGGGCGGAAATGGCGCTGGAAGGCGGTGACGACCTCCATCGTCGTTGCATCGTACTTGCCGGTGAGCGGGATGCCGTAGCCATATTTGGCGAGCGCCTGCTGCAGGCTCAGCACCTCGTCGCTGATGGTGCCGAGCATCAGACTTTCGCCGCGCACGATAGGCGCGGGCGTCACCCAGTGACCGACGCCGGAATTGGCCAGCGAGTGCCACGGGAATTTCTCGCCGGGATCCTTCTTGCGCGCCGGCGCGACGTCGGAATGGCCGAGCACCCGATGCGGCGCCACCTTGCGGCGGAGCATGATGCCGCGGCAGAGCGCGATTACGGCAGCGATCTGGCGCAGCGGAAATTCCGGGTAGCCCCAGTCATGGCCGCGATTGACGATCTCGATGCCGATCGAGCAGGAATTGACGTCGTCCTCACCCGCCCATGACGAGACGCCGGCGTGCCAGGCGCGCTTGCTCTCCGGCACGCATTGCACGATGCGGCCGTCCTCAAGCACGACATAGTGAGCCGACACCTCGGTGCCCGCCGTGCACAGCCGCGCCAGCGCGCCCTCGACATCGGGCATGCCGGTGTAGTGCAAGAGGATCATGTCCGGCTGGCGGGCCTTGTTGCGCTCGCCATAGTTCGGAGAGGGGATGATGTCGGAGACGATGGAGGAGTCGGGATCGAACGTCCGCATGCTCGCCGCGGCCTTGGGAACCGGGAGCACGCGTTGACGCTTCGAATCAGATCCTGATGACGCGGACGAACCGGACGACATTATGGGGCTCAATCGGAATAACGCTCAATCAGAGAGAGCGGCGGGCGCTTCAAGCCCTTCACTTTACTATTCCTTTACCCTTGCGGCGGCGCAATCGCCGGCTTCGGTTAACGGGCGCATTTTGTCCGATGTGTGTGGATGACGCATCACCACGGATTTTACCTTTTTGACTTGTAATCGAACCATCAACGCTTTCTTAACGCTAAGGGCCGTTACTGAGAGTGAAGAGCCGCCCCGCGTCCGGAGGTGGCCAACGCGTTTTTTGTTCGAAATCCCATGGCTGCCCGACAAATTCCATGCGGAAAACAGGGTCTGCAGCCTGGGACCGCCGGGCTGGGCGAGCGCGCCGTACAGGGGTTGAGCCGTGGAACCGCCGCGAAGCGGAACAATTCGAGACGTGATGGACGCGTTAACCATCGTTCTCGCCCGCGCCGCTTGCGAGCCGGGCGCATGAGTTCGGCTGCCCACATTCCCGTTCTCGGCCGTGAGGCGATCGAGCATCTCGCGCCGCGCGAGGGTGGCGTCTATGTCGATGCGACCTTCGGTGGCGGCGGCTACAGCCACGCCATCCTGGATATGCCGGGAACTCGTATCATCGGCATCGATCGCGATCGCACCGCGATCGCCGGTGGCTTTGACCTGGTCGACCGCTCTGGCGGGCGCCTTATCTTGGTCGAAGACCGCTTCTCGAATCTCGCCGAGGTCTGCGCCGCGCAAGGCGTTGACGCCGTCGACGGTGTCGTCATGGACGTCGGCGTCTCCTCGATGCAGCTCGACCAGGCCGGCCGCGGCTTCTCGTTCCGGCTCGACGGTCCCCTCGACATGCGGATGGGGCAGGCTGGACCGACCGCAGCGGACGTCGTCGCAAAGGCGTCCGAGAGCGATCTTGCCGACATCATCTACCTCTTCGGCGAGGAGCGGCATTCGCGCAAAGTCGCGCGCGCCATCGTCGCAGCACGGCAGGAAGCACCGATCACGACCACGCGCGCGCTCGCCGATCTCGTTGCACGAGTCGTGCGCTCGAAGCCCGGCGACATCCATCCGGCGACGCGGACGTTCCAGGGCTTGCGCATCTTCGTTAATGAAGAGCTCGAAGAGCTTCAGACGGCGCTTGCAGCCGCCGAGCGCGTGCTGAGGCCTGGCGGGCGGCTGGTCGTGGTTTCCTTCCATTCGCTGGAAGACCGCATCGTCAAGAATTTCCTCAGCGAACGCGCCAAGACCGGCGGGGGCTCGCGGCATTTGCCCGAGGTCGCGCAGGTGCCGCCGAGTTTCCAGCTCCTGACGCGGCGTCCGGTCGTCGCTGGCGAAGATGAGGTCGCGCACAATCCGCGCGCGCGTTCCGCCAAGTTGCGCGCCGCCGAGCGGACCGCCTCTGCCGCGCATGCCGAGGGCGAGTCATCGTCCTGGCCGAGCCTTTCCGATGTCATGAGGGGCGGCTAGCGCATGCGCATCATTCACCTCTTGGTCATCGGCGCGCTGATCTTCGCCGCGGCCTATGTCTACCGGATCAAGATGGAGTCCACCGCGCGCACCGAGCGAGTGCTGCGCCTGCATGCCGACATCCGCGAGCAGCGCGATGCCATCGCCGCATTGCGCTCCGAATGGGCCAAGCTCGATGCGCCATTGCGGCTGCAAGGACTTGCCGAGCGGCATCTGCCGCTCAAGCCGGTCAATGGCACGCAATACGATCAGCTGAAGAACCTGCCCGACCGCCCGCCGCGGCTGGTCAAGCCCGGCGAGCCCGATCCGATCGGCGCCATGATCAACACCATTGAAGCTGCGACCGATGCCGACACGGTCACGGGTTCGGTGCGAGAGCCGGAGGACAAGCAATGAGCGCCGCCACTCCGGGCAAACCCGCAAAGCCGGCGCAGCGGGCAACCGAGCCTTGGCGTCAGCGGCTGATCCGCAGCCTGCTCTACGGGCGCAACGTCGATCGCGCGGCGAAGGCGCGTGCGCGCGTGGGCCTTGCGATCCTGGCGTTTTCGGCCGTCTATGCGCTAATCGGCGGCCGTCTCGTGATGTTCGCCATCGGTGCCGACGTCCACAGCGCACGGCGCGGCGGCGCGCAGGACGTGGTTGCGACCGCGCGGCCCGACATCGTCGATCGCAACGGCGAGATCCTTGCCACCGACGTCAAGGCGCCGAGCCTGTTCGGCGAACCGCGCCGCATCATCGACAAGGACGAGGCGATCGAACTCCTGACCGCCACCGTGTCTGACCTCGACGAGGCCGAGGTACGCGAGCGGCTATCCGCGCGAAAGGGGTTCGTCTGGCTGAAGCGCGAGATCACGCCGAAGCAGCAGCAGGAGATCCACAAGCTCGGCATTCCCGGCATCGGGTTCCTGCGCGAGAACAAGCGCGTCTATCCAACCGGCAACGAGGTCGCCCACCTCATCGGTCTCGTCAACATCGACAACCAGGGCATCGCCGGCATGGAGAAGTGGCTCGACAATAACGGGCTCGCCGATCTCCACCGTGCGGGCTTTGCCACCGACCGCCTGCAAAAGCCGATCGAGCTGTCGGTGGACTTGCGCGTCGAGCACGCGCTGCGCGACGAACTGTTGAAGGCGAAGGAGAAGTTTCACGCCAAGGCGGCGTCGGGCCTCGTCTCCAACGTCAAGACCGGCGAGATCGTGGCGATGGTCTCGGTGCCGGACTTCGACCCGAACAACCCGAAGGAAGCCCACGACCCCGATCGCATCAACCGCCTGACCACCGGCGTCTACGAGATGGGCTCGACCTTCAAGGCCTTTACGCTCGCCATGGCGCTCGACTCCGGCAAGGTCGATCTCAATTCGATGTGGGACGCGCGCGGGCCGCTGCACTACGGCAAGTTCGCCATTCATGACGATCACGCGCTCGGCCGCTTCATCAGCATGAAGGAAGTGTTCTATTACTCCTCCAACGTCGGTGCGGCGCGCATCGCGCTCTCGCAAGGCGTCGAGGCGCACAAGGCCTTCCTGCGCAAGATGGGGCAGCTCGAGCGGCTCCGCACCGAATTGCCGGAGAGCGCCTCGCCGATCGTGCCGAAGCGCTGGGCGGAGCTCAACACGGTGACCATCTCCTTCGGTCACGGCATCGCGGTCGCGCCGCTGCAGGCGGTGATGGGCATCGATGCGCTGGTCAATGGCGGCTATCTCATTCCGCCGACCTTCTTGAAGCGCACGGAGGCCGAGGCGATGGCGATGGCAAAGCGCGTCATCAAGCCCGAGACCTCGGACAAGATGCGCTATCTGATGCGGCTCAACGCCGAGGTCGGTACCGCCAAGAAGGCCGACGTTCCCGGCTATTACATCGGCGGCAAGACCGGCACGGCCGAAAAGGTCATCAACGGCCACTACGCCAAGAAGCGTGTGCTCAACGCCTTCACCGCGATCCTGCCGGCGGACAATCCGAAATACCAGCTCCTGATCATGCTGGACGAGCCGCAGCCTCTGAAAGAGACCTATGGCTTGATTACCTCGGGCTGGAACGCGGTGCCCACGGGCGGCAAGGTGATCGAGCGGATCGCGCCGCTGCTCGGGATCGAGCCCCGTTTCAACCTGCCGCCGTCCGACCGCCTTATTCTTGCAGCATCCAGGACAACCCAGTAAGCCGTAACCGGGCTGCCCCGAGTCGGGTTTCCTCCTGGATCCGGCTTGGCATTTCGACTGGAAGGCCATGAAACTGCGCGACCTCCTAGGTCAGGATTTTCTGGGCAATGATGCCGCAATCGAGCCCGCCGTCGCGGCGCTCGATGCGACGGGGCTTGCGCTCGACAGCCGCGTCGTCAAACCGGGTGATCTCTTCTTCGCGCTCGCCGGCAGCAAGACCGACGGCGCACGCTTCACCGACGCGGCGATCGCCGCAGGCGCGGTCGCTGTCGTCGGCGACCATGCGCCGGATACCTGCAAGGTGCCGTTCATCGCGGTCTCCAATCCGCGGCGTGCGCTGGCTCTGGCCGCGGCAAGATTCTTCCCCGCCCAGCCTGCGACGATTGCGGCGGTGACCGGCACCAGTGGCAAGACCTCAGTCGCGGCCTTCACGCGGCAGATCTGGGAGCGGCTCGGCCACGCGTCCGCCAGCATCGGGACCATCGGCCTTGTCTCGCCCAAGCGTACCGTCTACGGCTCGCTGACGACGCCCGATCCGATTGCGCTGCACCGGCAGCTCGATGAGATTGCGCGCGATGGCGTCACGCATCTGGCGTTCGAAGCGTCCTCGCACGGGCTCGATCAATATCGCCTCGACGGCGTGCGCGTCGCGGCCGGCGGCTTCACCAACCTCACGCGCGACCACATGGACTATCACCCGACCATCGCGCACTATCTTGCAGCGAAGCTGCGGCTGTTCCGCGATCTGGTCGCACCTGGCGGCGCGGCTGTGATCTCCGCCGATCATGATTGCTCGACTGAGGCGATCGAGGCCGCGAGGTCGCGCGGCCTGCGCGTGATGGCGGTCGGCCGCAACGGCGACGGGGCAGGCGAGGGCATCCGCCTCGTCGATGCCAAGGTCGACGGCTTTTCGCAAGCGCTCGCAATCGGGCATCGCGGCAAGGCGTATTCGATCAGGCTGCCGCTGGTCGGCGCGTTCCAGGTCGAGAACGCGCTGGTCTCCGCTGGCCTTGCGATCGGCACCGGCAGCGATGCGGGAGGCGTGTTTGCGAGCCTCGAACATCTCGAAGGCGCCAAGGGGCGGCTCGAGCTCGTTGGCGAACGCAATGGCGCGCCGATCTTCGTCGACTACGCGCACAAGCCGGATGCATTGGTCAAGGCACTTCAGGCGCTCCGGCCCTATGCCAAACGCAAGCTGATCGTCGTGTTCGGCGCCGGCGGTGATCGTGATGCCGGCAAGCGACCGATCATGGGCGCTATCGCGGCGGAGAATGCCGACGGTGTCATCATCACCGACGACAATCCGCGCAGCGAAAAGCCGGAAGCCATTCGCGCCGCAATCCTTGGCGCTGCAAAGGGCGCGAAAGAGATCGGTGATCGCGCAGCGGCGATCCGCGCGGCAATCGAGGAGCTCGAGCCGGGCGATGCGCTGCTGATTGCCGGCAAGGGCCACGAGACCGGGCAGATCATCGGCGGCCAGGTGCTGCCGTTCAGCGATCACGAGGCGGTCGCCGCCGCATTAGCGACGAGGGTTTCATGAGCGCGCCATTGTGGACGATTGCCGAGGTCGCGCGCGCGCTGGGGATCGCGGGATCGTTCCCGGACACGGCCATCGACTTCGTCACCCAGGACAGCCGCCTGGTGAAGCCGGGCAGCCTGTTCGTCGCGCTGAGCGGCACGCCTAGCGGCGGCTTCATCTCGGCCTTCGCCAGCGCGCGCGACGGCTGGGAGTTTGCCGACAAGGCGGAAGCTTCCGGCGCGGTCGCGATGATCGTGCCGCATGAGATCGCGGGCATCCGCATCCCACAGCTCATCGTCAAGGACACGCTGATCGACGGCCTCTGGGGCCTCGCGCGTGCCGCCCGCGCCCGCTTTGCGGGGCCGGTCGTCGGGCTCACTGGCAGCGCCGGCAAGACCAGCACCAAGGAATATCTCGCCGCCTACCCGAACGCCTATGCGAACCCGTCCAGCTTCAACAATTTCTGGGGCGTGCCGCTGACGCTGTGCAATGCGAGGCCTGATGCGAGCCTCTGGGTCGTCGAGATGGGCATGAACCAGACCGGCGAGATCGCGCGACTGAGCGAGCTGACGCGGCCGACGGTGGCGCTGGTCGTCAACGTGCAGCCGGTGCATCTGGAAAAGCTCGGCTCGCTCGAAGCCATCCGGCGCGAGAAGGTTTCGATCGCACTCGGCCTGCCGAATGACGGCGTGCTGGTGTTGCCGGCCGATATCGCCGCGCCCGAATGGAACGGCAAGGTCATCCGTTTCGGCGACGGCACCGAGGTCCGCGAGCTCGGGCACACGCCACATGGTGAAAGCTGGCAGGTGAGGGCGCAAGTCGGCGACAAGGAGATCGACTTCAGCCTCACGCCCGGCGCGCCGCACCGCGTCCACAACGCGCTCGCCGCGCTGGCCTCGATTCACGCGGCCGGTCTCGATGCCGCTGCGCTCGCGGCGAGGCTCGATGGTGTCGGCATCATGACTGGCCGCGGCGTCGAGCAGACCGTCGGCGGCATCACCGTGATCGACGACAGCTTTAACGGCAATCCGGCCAGCATGGCCGCGGCTCTGGAAAGTCTCAAGGCGCGCCACATGACCAGTGGCCGCCGCATCGCCGTGATCGGCGACATGCTCGAGCTGGGAACTGACGCGCCGTCCTATCACGTGAATCTTGCAAGACATCTCGACGGCATCGACGGCGTCTACTGTGTCGGTCCGTTGATGCATCATCTCTACCAGAAGCTGCCGCTGGCCAAGAGCCTCGGCTGGCATGACGATCCTGCCACGCTGGCCCCGCGAGATGTCGCAGATCTGCTGAAGGCAGGCGATGTCGTGGTTGTCAAGGGCAGCAAAAAGATGTTCTGGGTCAACAAGTTTGTGCCGGGGCTAGTGGCTGCCTTGCAGGCAAAGGCGTAAACTGGTTAAGCGCCGTGTCTGATCCCACAACACCGGCCGTCCGATTTTTGAGGGTCGCCCGACCACACCATGGAAGCCGGCGAAATACGCCAAAAGCGCTTTCGGCAAGGCCGCATGTGATGAGGCGGTATAGGACTGTCTGAATGTTTTACTGGCTGATCGAACTCTCCAACACGTTTCCGAGCTTCGGTGCGTTTCGCACCGTGCTGAACGTCTTCCGCTACATCACTTTCCGCACCGGCGGTGCCGTTGTCACCGGCGCGTTGTTCGTGTTCCTGTTCGGGCCCTGGATCATCGATCATTTGCGCATCCGCCAGGGCAAGGGCCAGCCGATTCGGGAAGACGGCCCGCAATCGCATCTCAGCAAGAAGGGCACGCCCACCATGGGCGGGCTGATGATCCTGTCCGGCCTCACGGTCGGCACGGTGCTGTGGGCCAACCCGCTCAATCCCTATGTCTGGATCGTGCTCGCGGTGACGCTCGGCTTCGGCTTCGTCGGCTTCTACGACGATTACCTCAAGGTGACCAAGCAGACGACGAGCGGGTTCGGCGGCAAGCTTCGCCTGCTGATCGAGGCGGTCATCGCGCTGGTCGCCTGCTATGCGCTGGTGCGGCTGAATCGCGATCCCGCGTCGACCGCGTTGACGATTCCTTTCCTCAAGGACACCGTTCTGCATTTCGGCTGGTTCTTCGTGATCTTCGGCGCCTTCGTCATCGTCGGCGCCGGCAATGCGGTGAACCTCACCGACGGTCTCGACGGCCTCGCCATCGTGCCGGTGATGATCGCCACCGCGAGCTTTGCCATGATCGCCTATCTCGCCGGTAACGCCGTGTTCGCCGATTACCTCCAGATCAAATATGTCGCGGGCACCGGCGAGCTCGCCGTGCTCTGCGGAGCGCTGCTGGGAGCGGGCCTCGGCTTCCTCTGGTTCAACGCACCGCCGGCCTCGATCTTCATGGGCGACACCGGTTCGCTGGCGCTCGGCGGCATGCTCGGCTCGATCGCCGTTGCGGTGAAGCACGAGATCGTGCTCGCCGTGATCGGCGGCCTGTTCGTGCTGGAGGCGGTCTCGGTGATCGTGCAGGTCGTCTCGTTCAAGCTGACGGGAAAACGCATCTTCAGGATGGCGCCGATCCATCACCATTTCGAGCAACTCGGCTGGACCGAGCCGCAGATCGTGATCCGCTTCTGGATCATCTCGGTGATGCTGGCGCTCGCCGGCCTTTCCACGCTGAAGCTGCGGTGATCGATCGATGATCCCGGTCACATCGTTTGCCGGCAAGACGGTCGCGGTGTTCGGGCTCGGCGGCTCGGGCCTCGCAAGCTGCCACGCCCTGAAAGCCGGCGGCGCCGAGGTGATCGCCGGCGACGACAGTGCCGACAATCTCGCCAAGGCAGCGCAGGAAGGTTTCATCACCGCCGAACTGCGCACCGTGTCGTGGGCGAATTTCTCGGCGCTGGTGCTCGCGCCCGGCGTGCCGCTCACCCATCCGGCGCCGCACTGGAGCGTCTTGAGGGCGCGCGAGGCCGGCGTCGAGGTGATCGGCGACATCGAGCTGTTCTGCCGCGAGCGGCGACGCCACGCGCCGAACGCACCGTTCGTCGCCATCACCGGCACCAACGGTAAGTCCACCACCACGGCGCTGATCGCGCATCTCACCAAGGTTGCCGGCTACGACACCCAGATGGGCGGCAATATCGGCACCGCGATCCTGTCGCTGGAGCAGCCGCGCATGGGCCGCGTCCATGTCGTCGAGATGTCGTCCTACCAGATCGATCTCACGCCGTCGCTCGATCCCTCCGCCGGCATTCTGCTCAATGTCAGCGAGGACCACATCGACCGCCACGGCACCATCCAGCACTATGCCGCGGTGAAGGAGCGTCTCGTCGCCGGAGTGCAAGCGAGCGGCACCTCGATCGTCGGCGTCGACGACGGCTGGTGCCGCGACATCGCCGACCGGCTCGACCGCGCCGGCAAGAACGTGGTGCGCATCTCCGTCAAAAATCCGCTTGCGACCGGCATCTATGTCGAGCACGACACGATCGTCCGCGCCTCGGGCGGCGCCCGCAGCGAGGTCGCAAAGCTCGGCGGCATCGGTTCGCTGCGCGGCCTGCACAATGCGCAGAATGCCGCCTGCGCCTCCGCCGCCGCGCTCGCGATGGGCATCAGCCTCGACGTGCTCCAGAACGGCCTGCGCAGCTTTCCCGGCCTTGCGCATCGCATGGAGCAGGTCGGCCGCCGCGGCAACGTGCTGTTCGTCAACGACTCCAAGGGCACCAACGCAGACGCTGCCGCGCATGCGCTGTCGTCCTTTGCCGACATCTTCTGGATTGCCGGTGGCAAGCCGAAGATGGGCGGCATCACCAGCTTGACGAGCTTCTTCCCGCGCATCCGAAAGGCCTATCTGATCGGCGAGGCCGCGCAGGAGTTTTCCGGCACGCTGGGCACGCGAGTCGCCCACGAGATTAGCCAGACGCTGGACGTCGCCGTCGAGCACGCCGCGCGCGACGCGGAAGCATCAGGCATCAGCGAGGCCGTCGTGCTGCTCTCGCCCGCCTGCGCCTCCTTCGACCAGTACCGAAATTTCGAGATCCGCGGCGCCAGGTACCGCGAGCTGGTCCAGGCGCTGCCGGGTGTGAAGCCGGTGGTGTAGGGTGCACTTATTCCTTGCACTCCGCTGTCGTCGTCCGGCTTGACCGGACGACCCAGTATTCCCCAGAGACGGCGACGAATACGGCGAGGCCGCGGCGTACTGGATGGCCCGGTCAAGCCGGGCCATGACGAGCATTTGGGGACGCGCTGTGCGCTATTTCCAAAGTTATCGATCCCATTAACCCCCCGTAAACCAACCTCGGCGACCAATGGGCTGATCTCTGTCCGAAAGTCGGCCGCCCCATGCTCTCCCGTGAAGAACGCACCCCCTTTTCCGAATGGTGGTGGACCGTCGACAAGCCGCTGCTCGGCGTCATCCTGGCGCTGATGCTGACTGGCGTCATCCTGTCGCTGGCGGCGAGCCCGCCGGTTGCGACCCGCATCGGGCTCGATCCCTTCCACTTCTTCAGCCGGCACGTGATGTTTCTGGCGCCGTCCTTCATTGTCCTGATCGGCGTGTCGTTTCTGTCGCCGCGTGCGATCCGGCGCAGCGCGCTGATCATCTTCGCGATCAGCATCATACTCATCGTGGTGACGCTCGCCATTGGCCCCGAGGTGAAGGGCTCGCGGCGCTGGATCACGCTGCTCGGCGTCAACATCCAGGCCTCCGAGGCCGCAAAGCCGTCATTCGTCGTCATCGCCGCCTGGCTGTTCGCAGAATCGACCAAGCGGCCTGAGATGCCCGCGACCTCGATGGCGCTGGTGCTGCTGTTGATGCTGGTCTCGCTCCTCGTCATGGAGCCCGATTTCGGCCAGACCATGCTGATCCTGATGGTGTGGGGCGCGCTGTTCTTCATCGCGGGCATGCGCATGATCTGGGTGTTCGGGCTTGCGGGCGCCGCCTCCGCCGGCCTGTTCAGCGCCTATCTTTTTGTTCCGCATGTCGCCGGGCGCATCAAGCGATTCATGAATCCGGCTTCTGGCGACACCTTCCAGGTCGATACCGCGATGGAAGCCTTCTACAACGGCGGATGGTTTGGCCTGGGGCCGGGCGAGGGCATCGCCAAGCGCAGCCTGCCGGACAGCCACACCGACTTCGTGTTTGCCGTCGCGGCCGAAGAGTTCGGCATCATCCTGTGCCTTGCGATGCTGGCGCTGTTCGCCTTCATCGTCATCCGCACGCTGTCGCGCGCCTATGCCAATGAGGACATGTTCTCGCGCTTTGCCGCCTCCGGCCTTGCCATCCTGTTCGGCGTGCAGGCCGCGATCAACATGTCGGTCAATCTTCAGCTCATCCCGGCCAAGGGCATGACGCTGCCGTTCATCTCCTATGGCGGCTCCTCCATCGTGACGCTCGCTTACGGCGTCGGCATGATGCTGGCGCTGACACGGCTGCGTCCGCGCACCGAGGTCGAGTCGATCGGCCGCGCCGAGGCGATGCGCAGCTACGCGTGATGCCCGACCCTCACCCTGAGGACCCACGCTCGCGCGGCGTCTCGAAGGGCGAGGCCAGCGGCCGGGCCTTCATCCTTCGAGACGCGCGTTCCGCGCTCCTCAGGATGAGGATTGGCATCCTGGATTTGCCCCGCTCGCAATGACGGAAAAGTCCCGGTAAAACCCTCCGCCATGGACACTTCCCCCCTGATTCTTCTCGCCGCAGGCGGCACCGGCGGTCATCTGTTCCCGGCCGAGGCGCTCGGCGTCGAATTGATCCGGCGCGGGTTTCGCGTGCGTCTCGTCACCGACGCGCGTGCGCTCCGCTACAGCGGGCTATTCAGCAAGGACATGATCGACGTCGTGGCGAGCGAAACCGCGCGCGGCCGCAATCCGCTGCAGCTTGCCCATGCCGGCTTCACGCTCGCCACCGGCACGCTCTCCGCCTTCAATCTGATGCGCCGATTGCGGCCGGTCGCAGTCGTCGGCTTCGGCGGTTATCCGACGCTGCCGCCGTTGATCGCGGCCAGGCTCGCCGGTGTGCCCGGTATCATCCACGATGCCAACGCGGTGCTCGGTCGTGCCAATCGGTTCCTGTCGCGCCATGTACGCGCGATCGCGACGTCCTTGCCGGGCGTGCTCGACCGGGATCCCACGCTGGCGCCGAAGACCACGACGGTCGGCACCCCGATGCGTCCGGCGATCCTCGCAGCCGCCGCGGTGAAGTACACGCCGCCGGAGCCCAACGGCCCGCTGCGCCTGCTTGTCGTTGGTGGTAGCCAGGGCGCGCGCATCATGGCCGACATCGTGCCCGGCGCGATCGAGCGGCTCGCGCCCGCGATCTGGAGCCGGTTGATCCTCACCCAGCAGGTCCGCGATGAGGACATGACGCGGGTGCGCGCGGTCTACGACAAGCTCAAGATCAATGCCGAGCTCGCGCCGTTCTTCACCGATTTGCCGGCGCGGCTTGCCTCGAATCATCTGGTAGTGTCGCGCTCGGGCGCCGGCACGGTCGCCGAGCTCGCGGCAATCGGGCGGCCCTCGATCCTGGTACCGCTGCCCGGCTCGATCGACCAGGACCAGTTCGCCAATGCCGGGGTGCTCGCCCAGGTGAACGGCGGTCTGCGCATCCCGCAGACCGAGTTCACCTCGGACCGGCTGGCCGCGGAGATCTCTGCCTTCGCCGTCGAGCCCGCGCGGCTTGCCGCCATGGCCGAGGCCGCCCGCGGTGCCGGCCGGCTCGATGCCGCCGAGCGGCTGGCCGACCTGGTGGTCAAAGTCGCCGGAATCTGACGTCAGTTCCGCCCCGGAATGACCAAAAATGCCCCTTGTCATGCCCCGCGAAAGCGGGGCATCCAGTAACCGGCGCAGGCTGATTTGAATCTCAGGCTTCGCGGAGTACTGGATCGTCCCGCCCCAGTGCGCAAGAGCGCACAAGGCGGACGATGACGTCGAGGAGACAACATGAGACTGCCGCGCGAGATCGGACCCATCCACTTCGTCGGGATCGGCGGCATCGGCATGAGCGGCATTGCCGAGGTGCTGGTCAATCTCGGCTACGCCGTGCAGGGCTCGGACGCCTCCGACAATTACAATCTCGACCGGCTGCGCAAGAAGGGCGCAAAGGTCTCGGTCGGCCACAGGGCCGAAAATGTCGATGGCGCCGACGTCGTCGTCGTGTCCTCCGCGATCAAGCGCGACAATCCGGAATTGATGGCGGCGCGCGCGCAGCGCATTCCCGTGGTGCGCCGTGCCGAGATGCTGGCCGAATTGATGCGGCTGAAGAGCTGCGTGGCGATCGCCGGCACCCATGGCAAGACCACGACGACGACGATGGTCGCAACGCTGCTCGATGCCGGCGGCCTCGATCCAACCGTGATCAACGGCGGCATCATCAACGCCTATGGCTCGAATGCACGGCTCGGTGCTGGCGACTGGATGGTGGTGGAAGCGGACGAGAGCGACGGCACGTTCCTGAAGCTGCCGACGGATGTCGCGATCGTCACCAATGTCGACCCAGAGCATCTCGATCACTTCAAGACGTTCGAAGCCGTGCAGGATGCGTTCCGCCAATTCGTCGAGAACCTGCCGTTCTACGGCTTTGCCGTGATGTGCATCGATCATCCGACCGTGCAGAGCCTGGTCGGCAAGATCGAGGATCGCCGCATCATCACCTATGGCGAGAACCCGCAGGCTGATGCACGGCTTGTCGATCTCACGCCGATGGGTGGCGGCTCGAAATTCAAGGTCGCGATCCGCGATCGCAAGAGCGGTGCCGTGCATGAGATCGCGGATCTCATGCTGCCGATGCCGGGACGTCACAATGCCTCCAACGCGACAGCCGCGATTGCAGTGGCGCATGAGCTCGGCGTCTCCGACGAGGCGATCCGCAAGGCGATGGCGACCTTCGGCGGCGTGAAGCGCCGTTTCACCAAGACCGGCGAGTGGAATGGTATCACCGTGATCGACGACTACGGTCACCATCCCGTCGAGATTGCTGCGGTGCTGAAGGCGGCGCGCGAATCCACCAACGGCAAGATCGTCGCCGTGGTGCAGCCGCACCGCTTCACCCGCCTGCAATCGCTGTTCGAGGAATTCTGCACCTGCTTCAACGATGCGGATGCGGTTGTTGTCGCCGAGGTCTATCCCGCAGGGGAGGCCCCGATCGAAGGCATCGACCGCGATCATTTCGTCGCCGGCCTGCGCGCCCACGGCCATCGCCAGGTGATCCCGCTGCCGGCATCCTCGGACCTCGCCGGCATCGTCAAGGGCACGGCGAAGTCAGGCGATCTCGTCGTGTGCCTGGGCGCCGGCAACATCACGCAATGGGCCTACGCGCTGCCCGGCGAATTGAAGGCGCTGGGGTGAGCCGTCGCATGAGCTTTCCCGACATCACGCCCGAACTCAAAGCCGCGATGCCTGACCTGCGCGGGCGGCTGCTGGCGAACCAGTCGCTGGCCGAGCTCACCTGGTTTCGCGTCGGCGGTCCCGCGCAGGTGTTGTTCACGCCGGCCGATGAAGACGATCTCGCTTATTTCCTCGCGCATCTGTCGACCGACATTCCGGTCTACGTCGTCGGCGTCGGCTCCAATCTCATCGTGCGCGATGGCGGCATCTCGGGCGTCGTGATCCGTCTTGCGCCGCGCGCCTTTGGCGAGGCGAGCGCGAGCGGCGACATCGTCGCCGCGGGGGCTGCCGCGCTCGACAAGCGCGTTGCCGAAGTGGCGGCCAGCGCTGATATCGGCGGGCTCGAATTCTTCTTCGGCATTCCCGGCACGATCGGCGGCGCGCTGCGGATGAATGCGGGGGCCAATGGCGGCGAGACCAAGGACGTGCTGATCGAGGCGACCGGCATCGGTCGCGACGGCACAAGGCACATCTTCTCCAATGCCGACATGAAGTTCGTCTACCGCAACAGCGGTGTCGATCCCTCGGTCATCTTCACGTCCGCGCGCTTTCGTGGCGTCATCAAGGATGCGGAGGCAATCCGCGCCCGCATGGCGGAGGTGCAAAACCATCGCGAGACCGCCCAGCCGATCCGAGAAAAAACCGGCGGCTCGACCTTCAAGAATCCGCCCGGTCACTCCGCCTGGAAGCTGATCGACGCTGCCGGCTGCCGCGGCCTGCGCGTCGGCGGCGCGCAGGTGTCGGAGATGCACTGCAACTTCCTGATCAACACCGGCGATGCGACCGGTCACGACATCGAGACACTGGGCGAGACCGTGCGCGAACGCGTGAAGGTAAATTCCGGAATTGAGCTACACTGGGAAATCAAACGGATTGGGATTCCCGCATGATCGTCATTCCACATTGCGCAAATGCGCAATGTGGAATGACGCCTACGGATAGGTGACTGAACACATGCGCATCACCATTCTCTTCGGCGGCTCCAACAGGGAGCGTCTGGTCTCGGCCGCAAGCGCGCAGGCGCTGCAGCAGGCGTTGCCCGAAGCCGATCTCTGGTTCTGGGACATCGAGGACAACGTCCACGTCGTCCAGTCGAAGCAGCTCGCCGAACACGCCCGTCCCTTCGAGGACGAGTTCAATCCGGGCACGCGCGGCGTTCCGCTGGAACAGGCGCTCGACCAGGCCAAGGTCGAGGATCGTGTGCTGGTGCTCGCGCTACATGGCGGCCGCGCCGAGAACGGCGAATTGCAGGTGATGTGCGAATCGCGCGGCGTAGCCTTCACCGGATCGGGCTCGGCGTCCTCGCATCTGGCCTTCGACAAGATTGCCGCCAAGCAGTTTGCCACCCTCGGCGGTGTGACGCCGCCGATTGGCATTGCGCTCGAAAATATCGACGACGCCTTTGCCGAATACGGCAGGCTGATCGCAAAGCCGGCGCGCGATGGTTCGAGCTACGGCCTGATCTTCGTCAACGCCAAGCAGGATCTCGTCGCGGTCCGCAATGCGGCCAAGCATGAAGAATACGTCATCGAACCCTACATCGCCGGGATCGAAGCAACCTGCGGCGTGCTGGAGCGGCCGGACGGCTCGATGATGTCGCTGCCGCCGATCGAGATCATCCCGGGCGAGGGCAATTTCGATTACGCCGCAAAGTATCTGCTCTCATCGACCCAGGAGATCTGCCCCGGCCGATTCTCGCCGGAGGTCACGGCCGCGCTGATGGACCAGGCGATGCGAGCGCACCGGGCGATGTCCTGCACCGGTTATTCCCGGTCGGACTTCATCGTGTCGGACAAGGGGCTCGTCTACCTGGAGACCAACACGCTGCCCGGCCTCACCAAGTCCTCTCTCTATCCCAAGGCGCTGAAGGCGCAGGGGATCGAGTTCGTCGACTTCCTGCATGACCTGATCGAGCTCGCCGAAGGGCGGGTGCGGAAATAATTGAGGCTGGTTAACGGCCGGCCGGACGAAACGGCCGGTTTTGGAACCCAAAATCGGTAAAATGCCGGGGATAGCGGCATAAATGCCTCACAAGACGAGGCAAAAAGCTCCAGCCGTTAACGAAGTTTACCTTTTGTTTACCAGGAAGTCCGAAGGTTAACGCTGGCGGCGCATATGGCGATTTGGCTGCCGGCGCGTGGGCTGTCGCGGGGGTTCCCGACTCCGGCCAACGCTTTGAAGGGGAGAGGCTTCTTCTGCTGACCCGGCCGGCCGGTCCGAGACGTCATGGGCGTCAGAACCCGCGAATTTTCCGCGGGCTAACTGTTGATGAGCTCGTGCAATGGATGGTGCAGGCAGTCTCACCCGGTCAGTACTTCGATCGCTGAGGCCCCAAGCTGACCTGAAGGCGGCCGCTATTGGAGCGGTCGTGCTTCTGCGCGAGTGGGTCGAGCAGAAGCGCCAAGACAAGCGCGAAGAGAAGCTCGAGGAAAAGCGTGCCCGCGCCAAGGCCCTTCCGGAGCGCGAGCCGACGCCGCGCATCGTCGCGCTGGTCGAACGCTTCCTGCCGCGCCGGGTCGGCATCAGCCTGACCGTCATCCTGCTCGCAGGCGCTACCGGTCTCGGCATCGTCAAGGGCGGCCATCTCCAGGATTTCATCATCGCGGTCAGCGATGCCCGCAATGCGCTGGCCAATTCCGCCGGCTTCCGCATCACGTCCGTCGTCATCAACGGCCGCAAGCAGCTCAGCCAGGACGAGATCCTCGCCATCGGCGGCGTCAGCGGCCGCTCATCGCTGCTGTTCCTCGATGCCGACGGCCTGCGCGACAAGCTCAAGGCCAATCCCTGGATCGCGGACGCGACTGTGCTGAAGCTCTATCCTGGCCAGCTCCAGATCGACATCACCGAGCGCAAGGCGTTCGCGCTGTGGCAGGAAGCTGGCCGACTCTCTGTGATCGCCGACGATGGCGCTGTGCTCGAGCCCTACGTTTCGCGCCGCTTCCTGACGCTGCCGCTCGTGGTCGGCAAGGGCGCAGCCAGCCAGGCGCGCGATTTCCTCGCGCTGCTCGCGCGCTACCCGCAGGTGCAGTCGGTGACCAAGGCGGCGATCTTCATCGGCGAGCGCCGTTGGAATCTGCGGCTCAAGGACGGCCTCGACGTGCGGCTGCCCGAGCAGGACGTCGGCAATGCGCTTGCCGCCCTGTCCAAGCTCGACAAGGAGGAGAAGCTGTTCTCCAAGGATATCGTCGCCGTCGACATGCGCCTGCCCGATCGTCTCGTAGTGCAGCTCTCCGACGACGTCGCGAAGGCGCGCGAAGAAATGTTCAAGGACAAGAAGTCCAAGAAGAAGGCCGGTGATTCCGCATGACCGGTCTCGATCGCACCCAGACGCCGAAGACCCGCCCGATGCCGCATAAGCGCGCCGGGCTCGTCGCCTGTCTCGACATCGGCACCAGCAAGATCGCCTGCATGATCGCGCGGCTGAAGCCGTCCGCGCCAAGCGAGGCGCTGCGCGGCCGTACCCATGCGGTGGAATTGACCGGCTACAGCCAGATCCAGTCGCGCGGCATGAAAGCTGGCGCGGTGATCGATCTCGGCGAATGCGAGCAGGCGGTGCGCCAGGCCGTCGGGCTTGCGGAGAAGATGGCGAAGGTGCGGGTCGAATCCGTGCTGCTGTCGGTCTCCGGCGGCAGGCTCGCCGGGCACATGGTCGAAGCCGCCGCCGACATCCGCGGCGGTGCGGTCACGCCGGCCGACGTCAGTCGCGTCACCTCCACCGGCATGCGCCATGCCACCGGCGAGGGCCGTACCGTGCTGCACGCGCTGCCCGTCGGCTACACGCTCGATGGCGTCAAGGGCATCCGCGATGCCCGCGGCATGATCGCGCGCCAGTTCGGCGTCGACATGAACGTGGTCACCTGCGACGCCACCGTGGCGCGCAACCTGATGCTGGCGGTGGAGCGCTGCCACATCAACGTCGAAGCCATGGCGGCGAGCCCCTATGTCGCCGGCCTCTCCGTGCTGACCGACGACGAGGCCGATCTCGGCGCCGCCGTCGTCGAGATGGGGGCGGGCACCACGACCATCGCCGTCTATTCCGGCGGCCGCTTCGTGCATGCGGCAGGCTTTGCGCTCGGCGGTCATCACATCACGATGGACCTGGCGCGCGGACTGTCGGCGACCATCGCTGACGCCGAGCGGATCAAGACGCTTTACGGCACGGTCATCACCGGCGGATCGGACTCGCGCGAGCTGATGTCGGTGCCGACCGCAGGCGACGAGCAGGATCTGCCGCAGATCGTCTCCCGCGCCACCATCGCCAACATCGTCAAGCACCGGGCCGAGGAAATCTTCGAGATGGTCCGCGACAAGCTGAAGGAATCGCCCTTCGCGGCCGAGCCGAATGGCCGCATCGTTCTCAGCGGCGGCGCCTCGCAGCTCACCGGGCTCGTCGAGCTCGGCACGCAAATTCTCGGCCGTCCCGTGCGGATCGGTCGCCCGCTCGGCTTCGGCCGGCTGCCCAATGAGGCGAAGAACGCCGCCTTCGCGGTGCCCGCCGGGCTCCTGGTCTACCCGCAATATGTTCACCTTGAACATGTCGAACCGCGGCATACGCGGCAGATCAAGACAGGGACCGGCGGTTATTTCGGAAAGGTCGGACGATGGCTTCGCGAGGGCTTCTGATGACAGGCTTCCACGTTCCCGGATTTTCACCAACTCCCGCGGCCGCCGGCCGGGGCGAACCCACGCGCGCGTGATCGAGAGGCAACCATGACCATCAGCATCAACGTTCCTGATATTCACGAACTGAAGCCGCGGATCACCGTGTTTGGCGTCGGCGGCGCCGGCGGCAACGCCGTCAACAACATGATCACGGCGGGCCTTCAGGGCGTCGACTTCGTGGTCGCCAACACCGACGCGCAGGCGCTGACGATGTCGAAGGCGCAGCGCATCGTGCAGATGGGTACGCAGGTCACGCAAGGCCTCGGCGCCGGCTCGCAGCCGAACGTCGGTGCGGCCGCCGCGGAAGAGGTGATTGACGAGCTCCGCGACCATCTCTCGGGCGCCAACATGGTGTTCGTCACCGCCGGCATGGGCGGCGGCACCGGCACCGGTGCAGCTCCGGTGATCGCCAAGACCGCGCGCGACATGGGCATCCTCACCGTCGGCGTGGTGACCAAGCCTTTCCACTTCGAAGGCGGCCGCCGCATGCGCACCGCTGAAGCCGGCATCAACGAGCTGCACAAGGTCGTCGATACGCTGCTGATCATCCCGAACCAGAACCTGTTCCGGGTCGCCAACGAGAAAACCACCTTCGCCGACGCCTTCGCGATGGCCGACCAGGTGCTCTATTCGGGCGTTGCCTGCATCACCGACCTCATGGTGAAGGAAGGCCTGATCAACCTCGACTTCGCCGACGTCCGCGCCGTGATGCGTGAGATGGGCAAGGCGATGATGGGCACGGGCGAAGCCTCCGGCGACAAGCGCGCACTGACCGCGGCCGAAGCTGCGATCGCCAATCCGCTGATCGACGATTCCTCGATGAAGGGTGCCAAGGGCCTCCTGATCTCGATCACCGGCGGCAAGGACCTCACCTTGTTCGAGGTCGATGAAGCCGCGACCCGCATCCGCGAGGAGGTCGACCAGGACGCCAACATCATCGTCGGCGCCACCTTCGACGAAGCCCTCGACGGCCTGATCCGCGTCTCGGTCGTTGCCACCGGCATCGAGCAGGCGGCGATCGCCCGCAACAGCCAGGCCTCCAGCGCACCGGCGGTCGCCGTTGCCGCCCCGCAGGCTCCGGCCGCCGTGGCTGAAACCCGGCTCGCCGATCTCACCGCGCGGTTGCGCGCGGACAACCAGCGGCTCGCCGAGCGCGCCCAGAAGCTGGAAGCGCAGATCCCGCCGGCCGCAGCCGCGCCGGTCGCTGCCGCCCCCATGGCGCCGCGTCCCAATGTCGAGCGTGCCGCATTGGCTGCGATTGCCGCCGCTGTGGCTCCCGAAGTGCCGCATGCCCCGGCGCCCCAAACCTATGGCGACGTCACCGTGCGCCCGATCGCGCAAAAGCCCTCGCTGTTCCCCGAGCCGGAAGCAGCACCCGTCGCGATGCAGGAGCCGATGACGCCGGAAACCTTCATCCCGCCGCAGGCGGAGCGTCCGCCGCTGCGTGCGCCGCGGATGCCGCGCCTCGAGGACCTGCCGATGCCGGCTCAGGCCGAGATTCGCCAGGGCCGCGAGGCCGAGGACGAGCCGACCCAGAAGACCCGCCTGTCGCTGCTGCAGCGCCTTGCCAATGTCGGCCTTGGCCGTCGCGACGAGGAGAGTGAGCCGCCGGTTACGGCGCGCACCACCGGCCCGGCGATGCCGCCAATGCCCGAGCGCAAGCCGCAGCGCAGCGTGGCTCAGCAGATCGCAGCCAGCGATCCGGTATCGGAGTATGCCCGCCGGCCGGCGCCGCAGGGATTGGACGTCCATGGCCGCCCTGCGCCTGTTGCGCCGGGGCCACAGGGAGACGACCATCTTGACATCCCGGCCTTCCTCCGCCGGCAGGCGACGTGAGGATTGTTACAATCCTCCGAGCGGAAAAGGTCCTGGCGAATCGATCGCCGGGACCTTTGCTTTTGGCCGGGAGGATTCCGGGCTGCGAGACCAACTGACTGATTTTAAATGATTAATTATGTATTCCGTGGTGGAGTAAAGTTGCCGAAACCACCTCCAAACGTGGCGCAAATTGGTTCACGCCACGCCCGAATGCGGCAGAGTTGGGGTAACAATTGGTAAAAAAGCGTGAGTTGGCTTGTTTGGGGCAGTGACTATGGTCTGCGCGTGACTTGGGGATACGGAGATTCGAGCTGGTGCCTCGGACGGCCAGTTCGGTTCAGTATAAGTCGCAGTGGGTCGTAGGGTGGGCAGTTCCCGATGAAATTTAGCCGGCAAACAACGCTCCGCGCGCAGGCCACAGTGGTTGGCGTCGGCGTTCATTCCGGTCTCCCCGTCACGCTGACCTTGGGGCCTGCACCTGTCGATGCAGGCTTGGTTTTTGTCCGCACTGGTCTCGAAGGTTGCGACCGCGAAGTGCAGGCCACCGCCGAACAGGTCATCGCAACCGATTTCGCGACCGTGCTTGGCGACCGCGACGGCGCACTGGTGTCGACCGCTGAGCACGTGCTTGCGGCACTGCGTGGCATGGGCGTGGACAACGCCACCATCGAAATCGACGGTCCGGAAGTTCCGATCATGGACGGTAGCGCAGCGGCGTTCGTCGCGGCGATCGACCAGGCCGGCATCGTCAGCCAGCCGGCACAGCGCCGGTTCATCCAGATTTTGAAGCCGGTCTCGGTTGCGATTGGTGATTCCTTCGGCGAGCTGCGGCCTTACGCCAACGGCTTCCGTGCCGAGGTCGAGATCAATTTCGCCAATCCCGTGATCGGCCGGCAGGCCTACACGTTCGAGCTCAGCCCGGAGCGCTTCCGCCGCGAGATCGCGCGGGCCCGCACCTTCGGCCTGATGTGCGATCAGGCGCGTCTCTGGAGCGCGGGCTTTGCGCGCGGCGCCTCCTTCGAGAACACCGTCGTGTTTGACGAGGAGCGGCTGCTGAATACCGAAGGTCTGCGCTACGCCGACGAATGCGTGCGCCACAAGGTGCTGGACGTGGTGGGAGATCTGGCGCTGGCCGGCCTTCCGCTGCTCGGCGCCTACCGTTCGGTCCGCGGCGGCCACAAGCTCAACCACGCCGTCCTGACCGCGCTGCTTGCCGATCGGACTGCCTGGCGGGTGGTAGAAGGTGAGGCGGCTCGCCGCACCACGCGTCCGGTGGTCGAGGTCGGCAGCGGTATCGTGGGTGGCCGGATTGCCGCCGCCTACGGGCCGGACGTGTCCTGAACGGCCGATTCCGGCCGCTTTGGCTAGCCAGCGCATTTCCTGGTAACCATGATCGACTAGCTTCAGTGCACCGTCGCCTTAATCCGGGCGAAATGCCTGCCTATCCGGGACGTTACCGATCGTTTTTGGGCTATACCGGCTTGGGTCGCATGGCAGGGCGCCGAAGCACGGGCAAACAGATTTCGCGGCCGTGGCGGGGTCATGGCGTGGCGGGCAGCGCATCACAGGGCGTCAGGTCTTAATTTATGTCAGCACAGCGTATGACGCGCGAATCACTCACGGCTTCGCTCGCGCCCTCGGCGCGACGGTTGCTGCAGGCTGCCACGTTCCTCGTGCTCGCGCTGCCGCTCGGCGGCTGCGGCGCGGGCGAACTGTGGGACAAGTTCACCGCCAAGGACGACACCTTCGTCGAGGAGCCGGCCGACAAGCTCTACAATGAGGGCCTGTACCTCATGAACGAGAAGAAGGACATCAAGGCGGCGAACAAGAAGTTCGAGGAGGTCGACCGGCAGCACCCCTATTCCGACCTGGCCCGCAAGTCGCTTCTGATGTCGGCTTACGCGTCCTACCAGGCGGGCGACTATGACAGCTGCATCGGCTCTGCGAGCCGTTACGTCACCCTGCATCCCGGCAGCCCGGACGCGGCCTACGCGCAATATCTGATCGCGGCCTCCCATTACGACCAGATCCCCGACATCAGCCGCGACCAGACCCGCACCGAGAAGGCGATCGCCTCGCTCGAAGAGGTGGTGCGCAAATATCCGAACTCCGAATACGCGACCAGCGCCAAGGCCAAGATCGAGGGCGGGCGCGATCAGCTCGCCGGCAAGGAGATGGCCGTCGGTCGCTATTACGCGCAGAAGCGCGACTTCACGGCCGCGATCAACCGCTACAAGACCGTGGTCACGCAGTACCAGACCACGCGCCACGTCGAGGAGGCGCTCTACCGCCTGACCGAGGCCTATATGGCGATCGGCATCGTTGGCGAGGCGCAGACCGCCGCCGCCGTGCTCGGGCACAATTTTCCTGACAGCCGCTGGTACAAGGACGCCTATAATCTTGTAAAATCCGGCGGTCTCGAGCCGAGCGAGAATCAGGGGTCCTGGATCAGCAGGACCTTCAAGAAGATGGGCCTCGGCGGCTAGGAAATTTTGGGGTTCCATGCTGGCGCGTCTGTCGATCCGTGACATCGTCCTGATCGAACGGCTCGATATCGAATTCGCGACCGGCCTTGCGGTTTTGACCGGCGAGACCGGCGCGGGAAAATCCATCCTGCTCGATGCCTTTGCGCTGGCGCTCGGCGGCCGCGGCGACGCCGGCCTCGTGCGCCACGGCGCGGAGCAGGGGCAGGTCACGGCCGTGTTCGACGTGCCCAAGGCCCATCCCGCGACGAAGATCCTCGCCGAGAACGGGCTGGAAGAGGCGAGTTTTGCAGATTCTTGCGAGATGATCCTGCGCCGCGTGCAGCTCGCCGACGGCCGCACCCGCGCCTTCATCAACGACCAGTCGATCAGCGTGCAGACCCTCAAAGCGGTCGGTGCCGCGCTGGTCGAGATCCACGGCCAGCATGACGAGCGCGCGCTGGTCGATGCTTCCACGCATCGCCGCCTGCTCGATGCCTTTGCCGGGCTGGAGAAGGATGTCACGGCCGTTGAAGCGCTGTGGGATGCGCGGCGCACCGCCAACACCGCGCTGGAGGAGCATCGCGCCGGCATGGAGCGCGCCGCGCGCGAGGCGGATTATCTGCGTCATGCCTCGGACGAATTGAAGCAGCTTGCGCCGAAGGACGGCGAGGAGACCGCCCTGGCCTCCCGCCGTACCACCATGATGCAGGGCGAGAAGATCGCCTCCGACCTGCGCGAGGCGCAGGAAATCGTCGGCGGTCACAATTCGCCGGTCGCGGCTCTTTCGGCGGCAGTGCGAAGGCTGGAACGCCGCGGCGTCAATTCACCGGCGCTGGTCGAGCCCGCGGTGAAGGCGATCGACGCCGCGATCAATTCGTTGGAGGAGGCCGACCAGCATCTCCAGGCCGCGCTCGCCGCCACCGATTTCGACCCCTTGGAGCTCGAGCGTATCGAGGAGCGGCTGTTCGCGCTGCGTGCAGCCTCGCGCAAATATTCGACGCCCGTCGATGGCCTGGCAGCGCTTGCCGCGAAGTACGCGGCCGATGTCAGGCTGATCGACGCCGGCGCCGAACAGTTGAAGAAGCTCGAGCAGTCCGCGATCGAGACTGATGCGCGCTACGCGGCAGCTGCCGAGAAGCTCTCGGCTGCACGCCAGAAATCGGCCGAAAAGCTCAACAAGGCCGTCAATGCCGAGCTCGCGCCGCTCAAGCTCGAACGCGCGAAATTCATGACCCAGGTCGAGACGGATGAGCGCGCACCGGGACCGCAGGGGTTCGATCGCGTCGAGTTCTGGGTGCAGACCAATCCGGGCACCAAGCCGGGGCCGCTGATGAAGGTTGCCTCCGGCGGCGAGCTGTCGCGCTTCCTCCTCGCGCTGAAGGTCGTGCTGTCCGACCGCGGCTCGGCGCCGACCCTGGTGTTCGACGAAATCGACACCGGCGTTGGCGGCGCGGTGGCAGATGCCATCGGCGCACGGCTCGCGCGGCTTGCCGGCCAGGTGCAGGTGATGGCCGTGACCCACGCCCCGCAGGTCGCCGCACGCGCCGACCAGCATCTGCTGATTTCCAAGGACGCCCTCGACAAGGGCAAGCGCGTCGCCACCCGCGTCAATGCGCTCGCCGCCGACCACCGCCGCGAGGAGATCGCGCGGATGCTGGCGGGGGCGGAGATCACGGCGGAGGCGAGGGCGGCGGCGGAGCGGTTGTTGAGGGCGGCGACGGCGTAGATCTCGTGTCCCGGACGCGGTGCAGCGCGCAGCGCTGCTCCGCAGAGCCGGGACCCACAATGGTGCCTCAAGATGGGCCCCGGATCAGCAGCGCACCGCTTTGCGCTGCGCAGCGTCCGGGGCACGAGATTTCCACACGCCCTTAACCTCGCGCAGCGTCTGTCGTATTCAACGGTCATGGCAAGAGCAGCAAAATCCAAAACGAAGACGCTTCCCGACGTCGCCGATCTCACCAAGGCGCAGGCCAAGGTCGAGCACGTGCGGCTTGCCCTCGAACTCGAGGGGCACGACAAGCGCTACTATCAGGACGACGCGCCGACGATAACGGATGCCGAATATGACGCGCTGCGCCAGCGCTTCAATGCGATCGAGAAGCGCTTTCCGGAATTCGTCAGCGCCGAGTCGCCGTCGCAGAAGATCGGCGCGGCGCCGTCCGGACGCTTCAAGAAGGTCCGGCACGCAGTGCCGATGCTGTCGCTCGACAACGCCTTTGCGGAAGAGGACGTGCGTGATTTCGTTGGTCGCATTGCGCGCTTCCTGAAGCTTGCCGACGACAGGATCGATTTCTCCGCCGAGCCCAAGATCGACGGGCTCTCGATGTCGCTGCGCTATGAGGGCGGCGAGCTCGTCACCGCGGCGACACGCGGCGACGGCGCGGAGGGCGAGGACGTCACTGCCAACATCCGTACGCTCGAGGACGTGCCGAAGAAGCTCAAAGGCCGCAACGTCCCCGACATCTGCGAGGTGCGCGGCGAGGTCTACATGACCAAGAAGGCTTTTCTTGCGCTCAACGAGCGGCAGAAGGCGGCCGGCGACACCATCTTCGCCAATCCGCGCAACTCGGCCGCAGGCTCGCTGCGGCAGAAGGACCCCGGGATCACCGCCTCGCGCCCGCTTGGCTTCTTTGCTTATGCGTGGGGGCAGATGAGTGCCATGCCGGAGGGCACGCAGAGTGGCATGATCCACTGGTTCGAGCGCTGCGGCTTCAAGACCAATCCGCTGACCAAGCTCTGTCACTCCGTTGAGGAGCTGCTCGCGTTTCATCATTCAATCGAAGAGCAGCGTGCCGAGCTCGACTACGACATCGACGGCGTGGTCTACAAGGTCGACCGCATCGACTGGCAGGAACGGCTCGGCTTCGTGTCGCGCACGCCGCGCTGGGGTATTGCGCACAAGTTTCCGGCCGAGCGCGCCATGACGGTGCTGCGCGACATCGAGATCCAGGTCGGTCGCACCGGCTCGTTCACGCCGGTCGGCAAGCTCGAACCGATCGGCGTCGGCGGCGTGATCGTGCAGAACGTCACGCTGCACAACGAGGACTACATCAAGGGCATTGGCAACAAGGGTGAGGTGCTGCGCGAGGGCCGTGACATCCGGATCGGCGACACCGTCGTGATCCAACGCGCTGGCGACGTCATCCCGCAGGTCGTCGACGTCGTGATCGACAAGCGGCCGAAGAATGCGAAGGAATTCCAGTTCCCGAAGAAGTGCCCGTGCCCGCTACACACCGATGTGGTGCGCGAGGAGACGGCGACGGGCGAGGAGGGGTCGCGCGCCCGCTGCACCGGCGAGTTCGCCTGTCCCTATCAGAAGATCGAGCATTTGAAGCTGTTCGTGTCGCGGCGGGCGTTCGACATCGATGGCCTCGGCGAGAAGCAGCTTCAGTACTTCTTCGACGAAGGATTTGTGAAGGAGCCCGCCGACATCTTCACGCTGCAGAAGCGCAATGCGAAGCTGAAGCTGGAGGAGATCGAGGGTTACGGCGAGACCTCGATACGCAACCTCTTCGGCGCCATCGAAAGCCGGCGCAACATCGCGCTGGAGCGCTTCATCTATGCGCTCGGCATGCGTCATGTCGGCGAGACCACGGCGCTCGCGCTGGCGCGCGGCTATGGCTCATGGGATGCCTTCCACGACGCCTGCCTGAAGGTCGCTCACGGCGACGAGGAGGCAATTGCCGACATGGATGCGCTGGACCAGATCGGCGACACCGTGATCAAGAGCATCGCCGACTATTTCGGCGAGAGCCACAACCGCGGCATCGTCGAGCGGCTGACCGGCGAAGTCGACATCATCGACGCCGAGAAGCCGAAGAGCAACTCGGCCGTCGCCGGCAAGACCGTGGTGTTCACGGGCTCGCTGGAGAAGATGACGCGGGATGAGGCCAAGGCGACCGCGGAACGGCTGGGCGCGAAAGTGTCGGGCTCGGTGTCGAAGAAGACCGATCTCGTCGTCGCCGGCCCCGGCGCAGGGTCCAAGTTGGCTGACGCCAACAAGCACGGCGTCAAGGTGCTGACCGAGGATGAGTGGCTGAAGCTGATCGGGGAGTGAGGTTTTGGCGCTCGCTGCTGCCTCTTGCTTCGCCGTCATCGCCCGCGCAGGCGCAGGCGGGCGATCCAGTATTCCAGGGGCCGTGCGAGGATACGGAGAGGCCGCGGCGTACTGGATCCCCCGCTTTCGCGGGGGATGACACCGAGAGTGTTGGAACAGCTGTCGCTCGCGGCGACCCCTCACATCATCCCGCTCTCTTCCTCTTCCGCCTGCTCGATCAGTTCTTCGCTGACCACGACCTCGCGTCGCGGCACGATGAAGATCATGGTGGAGGCGCACAGCAGTGAGATCGCCGTTATCGCTGAAGTCAGCGGCAGCGTCGTCGTGGAGTGGCCGCCGAGATAGGCGCCGAATTGCGATACCAGCGACCCGATGCCCTGTTGCAGGAAGCCCATCGCGCCTGACGCAGTGCCGGCGGCTTCGGGGCGGACGCTGATGGCGCCCGCGGCCGAGTTCGCCATCACGAAGGCATTGCCGACCATCACGATCATCTGCGTGCCGAACAGCCAGCCTGGTGCCTCGTTCCAGCCGGTCAGGCTCCAGACAAGGTTCAGGACGCTGCCGCTGAGCTGCAGTGCGAGCCCGAACCAGATCAGCCTCTCCAGCGAGTGCCGCGGCGAAAAGCGCACGCAAAGGAGATTGCCGACCAGATACGCAAACGCCGTGGTCGCGAACCACGCGCCATATTCGGCGCTGCTGCGGCCCATCTGCGTGACCACGATGTAGGGGCCGCCACCGGCGAAGGTGAAAATGATCTGCGAGGCCAGCACCTGGCACAGCACATAGCCGACGAAGGCGCGATTGCGGATGAGGCTGCCGACGTCGCCGCGAAAGCCGCTGCCGGCGGCGCGAGCGCGGCGCGTCTCGGGCAGCGTCAGCGCGATGCCGACGGAGACTAAGAGCGAACCTCCCGTGATGGCGTAGAAGATCGCGCGCCAGCCGAACGCAGTCTCGATCAGGCCGCCGGTCAGGGGTGAGAGCATTTGCGCGATCATCATGACGGCGACGACGAGGCTGATCATCGCGCCGACGCGCTCGCGCTCGTAGAGGTCGCGGATGATGGCGCGGCTCACCACCATGCCCGTGGCACCGCCCAGCGCCTGGAAGAAGCGTGCTGCGATCAGTTGCGGCAGGTTATCCGCGAAGATGCAGGCGATGCTTGCCGCGACCATGAGCGCGAGCCCTGCGAGCAGCACCGGTCGCCGGCCGAACCGGTCGGACAGCGGTCCCATGATGATCTGCGAGCAGGCGATGCCGACCATGTAGAGCGACACCGTCATCTGCGCGACCGAGATGTCGCGACCGAACGTCGTCGCCAGCACCGGCAGCGCCGGAACCAGCATGTAAAGCGAGATCGGCGCGACGCCGGTCATGGCGACGAGCAACATCAGCATCACGCGAGAGGTCGCGAGGTTCTGTTGCGCCGAGAGCGTCGGCTTGCCCATCATGCCATGCATGGATCGACACTAGCCGCATGACGGGATCAGCGAATACCGATGTTTCGGAATACGGCCATGCGCGATGCCGGCACCGCAAATCTACCGTCATCCCACGAGGCGTCGCCACAAAACAGGTGTCATCGCCCGGCTCGACCGGGCGATCCAGTACGCCGCGGCTTCTCAGGATACGACCAGTGCCTCTGGAATACCGGATTCCCCGCCTGCGCGGGGAATGACAGCGGAGGTTGGGGCGAGAGTTGCGGCGAACGCGACGGTGCTATGCACTATGTCAGCTCCGCCGTCGCCTCATCGAGCCAAGCCTTCGTCGCATCATCGAGCGCCGGCCGCACTTCGGCCCTGACGCGGGCGTGGTAGGCGTTGAGCCAGTCGAGCTCATCCGTGCTCAGCATCGCGACAGCGATCAGGCGCCGGTCGATCGGCGCGAGCGTCAGCGTCTCGAAGGCGTTCATCGGCTTCTCGGCGCCGGCGATGTCGGCGGCAACCACCAGCTCGAGATTCTCGATACGAATGCCAAAACCGTCGGTCTTGTAGTAGCCGGGTTCGTTGGAGAGGATCATGCCGCGCTTGAGCGGCGTGGTGCCGAGCTTCGAAATGCGCGCCGGCCCTTCATGAACGGAGAGATAGCTGCCGACGCCGTGGCCGGTGCCGTGCTCGAAATCGACGCCGGCGGCCCAGAGATATTGCCGGGCCAGCGTGTCGAGCTGCGCGCCGGTTGTACCGTCGGGAAACACTGCGCGTGCGATCGCGATATGGCCGCGCAGCACGCGCGTGAAGCGGTCGCGCATCTCCGCGGTCGGCTCGCCAACGGCCATGGTGCGCGTGACGTCGGTGGTGCCATCCTCATACTGCGCGCCGGAATCGATCAAGAGCAGATCGCCGCGTGCGATCCGCCGGTTGCTCTTGCGGGTGACACGGTAATGCACGATGGCGCCGTTCGGGCCCGTTCCGGAAATGGTCGGGAACGACACGTCCTTTAGTGCGCCGGTGTCACGGCGGAACGTCTCCAGCGCCTCCACTGCGTCGATCTCGGTCAGCTTGCCCGAGGGTGCCTCGCGATCGACCCATGCGAGGAAGCGGGCCAACGCCACCGCGTCACGCCGGTGCGCAGTCTTCGTCCCAGCGATCTCGGTGGCGTTCTTGACCGCCTTCAGCAGCGCCACCGGATCGGCGCCGCGCAGCGGCTTGCCGCCGCCGCTCGTGATCAGCCGGCTGAGCGCGTCGGCGGCCGTCGCATTGTCCAGCGCGATCGCTGCGCCGCTCTTGGCGAGCGCCATCAGCGTCGGCGTCAATGCATCTGGCTCGTGCACATCGGCGGATTGCTCGAGATGGTCGCGCGTCAGGTTGGAGAGCTTTCGGTGGTCGATGAACACGGTCGGCCGGCCGTCCTTCGGCACCAAGGCGTAGGACAGCGGCAACGGCGTGTGCGCGACGTCGCTGCCACGAATGTTGAAGCTCCAGGCCACCGCATGGCTGTCCGACAGCACCAGTGCATCGGCGCCCAGCTTGCCGATCTCGCTGCGGATCTGCGCGACCTTCTCCGCCTCCGCGATCCCCGCATGTTGCAGGGCGTGAATCACGACCGGCGCGATTGGAGCGGGCGGCCGGTCGTGCCAGATGGCATCGACCGGGTTCGAATCGACGGCCACCAGCTCGGCGCCGGCCTTGGCGCAGGCGGCGGATAGGCGTTCGGCTGCCGCAAAAGTGTGCAGCCACGGATCAAATCCTAGGCGGTCGCCCGTCTTCAGATGCGCGGACAGCCAGCTTTCCGGCGGTGGATCGATCAGCGACTCCACAGCCCAGGCCTTTGCGTCGACCTGCTTGGCCGCCTGCAGCGTATAGCGGCCGTCGACGAACACCGCCGCCTCTTGCGGCAGCACGACCGCCAGTCCCGCCGAGCCGGTGAAGCCGGTGAGCCAGGCCAGCCGCTCCTCCGACGGGGCCACATATTCATTCTGCTGCTGGTCGGCGCGCGGAATGACGAAGCCGGTCAGCTTGCGGCGGGCGAGTTCCTCGCGAAGTGCTGCAAGCCGCGCGCTCAATGCGACGCCGGCCTCCGGCTCCTCGAATGTCTGGAAGTGAGCTTCGAACATGCTGTGACTATCTTAGGGTGATGGTGATTGCTCCGCAATGTGGACGCAATCGTTGTGCATTGGCATAGACTGTGCTTGCGAAGTTCCATTCGCGTTGAGTGGAGTAATGGATGCGGCTTCCGCGCTTCGTCCGGATGACAGGGCAAAAAGAGCAAGTGGTTCATCTCAATGGCGAGGGGACACACGATGCCTGCGTTTATGTTTGAAAAGATCTCGCCTCCGGTCCGTCGCGGACCCTCTCCTCCCGAGCCCGAGAAGCCGCGCGGCGTCATCTACCAGATGATCGACCGTTTCGCCGAGCGCCGCGCCAAGCGGATGTTGCGCGAGAAGCGCGTTCCGATTGGCCGCGACGACAAATCGACGGAGTAGCAAGCGCTGCATCGTCGACAGCGTAGTCCGTAGGGTGGGCAAAGCGAAGCGTGCCCACCACTTCTATCGCCCGGTGCGGATCGATGATGGCACGGCGCGCGAAGAGCGCGCCTTTGCCCGCCCTACAGCACCTCACCCCATCTTCCGCAGCAACAGGCTGCTCCAGCCCTCGATCCGCAAGTGCCGCACCGGCACCAGCCCGCGCGCGCGATAGGCCGCGATGACCGCGGGCGCCTGGGGCGTCAGGAGCCCGGAGAGGATGACCTGCGCGCCCGGCGCGAGGCGGCGCGTCATGGGGCCCGCCAATTGCCGCAGGGGGTTGGCTAGAATGTTGGCCAGCACCAGGTCGAACGGTCCCCACGCGGCAAAATCGGGCGCGGCAAAGCCGGTGGCACGGATCGCATGCACGTGGTGACCGGCCTCGTTCAGGCTCGCGTTCTCGCGAGCCACGCGCACCGAGGGCGGGTCGATGTCGCTCGCCAGCACCACGCGATGCAGCGCCTTGGCCGCTGCGATCGCCAGCACGCCGGTCCCGGTGCCGAGGTCGAGCACGCGCTTCGGCCGAGAACCTTTCAAGACATGGTCAAGCAACAGTAAACAGCCGCGCGTCGTGCCGTGATGGCCGGTGCCGAAGGCCAGCGCCGCCTCGATCTCGATGGCCAGCTTGTTCGGTGGCACGCGATCGCGATCGTGGCTGCCATGGACGACGAAGCGCCCGGCCGGAACGGGCACCAGATCCGCAAGGCTCGCCTTGACCCAATCCTTGGCCTCGACGCTGTCGAACACCAGCGTGTCCGCGGTCTGGCTACCTGCCGCTTCAGCGATGATTCCCCTCAGGAAATCCTGATCCGGCGCATCCGCGAAGTGCAGGGTGACATCCCAGCGCCCGTCGGGTTGCTCGAATGCGGCGACCGCCGCGTCACCATCGAAAAAGACCTCGGTCAGGATGTCGACGACACGCTTGGCGGCGGCCTCGTCGCCTATCGCAAAGCTCGCGCGGTGGGTGGGGAATGGGGGCATTTGATTCAAATTTACTCGCTCAATTCGATCCAATTTAATGAGTTATCGCCTCGCATCATTCTCAAAACTTGTGGTTCCCGTGTTTATTCAACTTTAGGTTCCGCTCCGTAGATTACCGGATGTTGGGTGCAGCCAACGAAACTGGAAATTGGAGGCAAATCTTGAAGCGCATGGTTCAAAAGTTCTGGTCTGATGAGTCTGGCGCCACCGCGATCGAATACGGTCTGATCGCAGCCGGCATCGCCCTGGCGATCATTACCGTGGTCAACAACCTGGGTACCAGCCTGAATGACAAGTTCGGTTCAGTTAGCAGCTCCTTGAAGTAATTTCCGCCTCCCTTTTCCGAGCGGGGGCTATTTCATTGAAGACAGCGATCGACGCCCGCGGGGGAACGCCCCCTGCGGGCGCAGTCGTTTCTGACGGTGTCCGGTGGTGTCTCTAAGCTTCGAAAGGGAGTGACGTGTGATAGATGAGAAGCGAAACGCCGCAGACCTTCGTTGGAGCGAAGAAGTCGGCGCGTCAATCGTCGACGAATTGCTGGTCGCAAAATTGATAATGGAAGACCAGGCCGAATGGGCGCGTCAAATAGTGGCCCAAGACCTTCATATCCAACTGGTCTCTGGCCACAGGCCTCCAGATTCAAAGTGAGACGCTACCCGCTGCACAGGGTTTCCCTTCGTTAGCCCAAGGTTTGTCCACCGGCTTGTCCACAGGGATATCCCGGCCGTCGTGCGAGGATGTCCCCAGTCGGTCCCCAGGGTTTCTCCCGATTATCACGCTAGCTTTCCCTACGCGTTGGACACGCCTGTGCACGGGCTATCCACACGCTTATCCACGGCCTGCGAACAGAGAGCGGTGATCCCTCAAGATCGTCCGCGCCGCATTGTGGCCGGGCGCGCCCGTGACGCCGCCGCCGGGGTGCGCGCCGGAGCCGCAATGGTAGAGGCCCCTCAGCGGCCCGCGGTAGTCGGCGTGTCCCAGCATCGGGCGGGCCGAGAAGAGCTGGTTGAGTGTCAGTGCGCCGTGGAAGATGTCGCCGCCGAGCAGGCCGAATTGCCGCTCGAGATCGAGCGGGGAGAGGATCTGGCGGCCAAGCACGCTCGCGGCAAAGCCCGGTGCGTATTTGTCCACCGTCGCGATCATGAGGTCGGCGACCTCCTCGCGATGGTCGTCCCACGATTGGCCCTCAGGCAGCTCCGGCGCGACGTGCTGGCAGAATAGGCTGGCGACGTGCTTGCCTGCCGGTGCGAGCGTGTCATCGAGCGTCGAGGGGATCAGCATCTCGACGACAGGTGAGCTGCTCCAGCCCTGCTCGCGCGCATCCAGATAGGCGCGGTCCATATAGGCGAGACTCGGCGCGATGATGATCCCGGAGGTCAGATGATCGCCGTCGCCAGGGAGCGCCGTAAAGGACGGCAGGCGATCCAGCGCGACGTTCATGCGGAAGGTGCCAGAGCTGTTCTTCCAGTGCCGGATGCGGGCGAGGAAGTCGGCAGGGACGGCGTCCGCTGCGACGAGGCGCGTATAGAGTAGCTTTGGGTTGACGTTGGAGGCAACGTATTTCGCGCGGATGCTCTGGCCGCTCTCCAGCACGACGCCCACAGCACGATCACGCTCGACGATCACCTCGCGCACGCCGGCGTCGGTTTGAATCGCAACGCCCTGGTCGCGCGCGGCGCGCGCCATCGCCTGCGTGATTGCGCCCATGCCACCGATGGCGTGGCCCCAGACGCCCTTCTTGCCGTTCACCTCGCCGAAGGCGTGATGCAGCATCACGTAGGCCGAGCCAGCCGCATATGGGCTGGCGTAGTTGCCGACGATGGCGTCGAATCCGAACAGCGCCTTGACGAGATCGTGCTCGAAACGATCGTCCAGCATCTCGCCGGCCGACCGCGTGAACAGGTCGAGCAGGCTGCGGCTCTGCTCCAGGCTCAAGCGGCGCAGGATGTTGGCGCTTTGCAGAGCGTTGATGCTCTCGCGGATGCTACCCGTGCCAAAGCCCTCCACGAGGTTCGGAGGCGCGCGCAGCACGAACTGGCGCAGCACGTCGGCGATGGCCTCGAGCTCGCGCGAAAAGCCGTCGAGCGCCTCGGCATCATGCGCGCTGAGCCGGGCCACGGAGTCTTTCGTTCGCCCTTCACCGGTGACGAGATAGCTGCCATCGGCTGCGGGTAGAAAATTCTGCGCACGCCGCTCAACGATACGCAAGCCGTGCTCGGCGAGCTTGAGATCGCTGATGACCTGCGGATTGAGCAGGCTCACCGTATAGGCGGCGACCGAATTCCTGAAATCGGGGTGGAACTCCTCGGTCACCGCGGCGCCCCCGACAACCTTGCGCCGCTCGACCACCGTCACCCGCAGCCCCGCCATCGCGAGATAGGCCGCGCAGGTGAGGCCGTTATGGCCCGCGCCGATGATGACGACGTCGGTTTCGGTCATGAAAGCTTCAACATTCTCGACTGCCGCCGCAGAGGCGGTCCCGGAAATGACGCCTGTATATCAGGCATTCGCTGTCGCGACAGTCCCACCCTTTATTGCCCGTTCATGCGCCTTGTGCTCCATTGCGCGCGCCCGGCGCCCGCCGGGGTTTTGCCGGAGCTTTCATGGATTCGATCGTGCCTCCCACCGTCACCGAGCAGCCGTCCGCCTCGCGCAACCGGCTGGTGCTGACGGTCTACACCGCCGCGATCTTCGTCAGCGCGCTGCTGCTGTTCTCGGTGCAGCCGCTGTTCACGAAAATGGTGCTGCCGCGGCTCGGCGGCTCGCCGGCGGTGTGGTCGGTGGCGATGGTGTTCTTCCAGTCGCTACTGCTCGCCGGCTATGCCTATGCGCATTTCCTGATGCAGATCAGGAACCGCGTGATTCCCGTCGTCATCCATCTCGTGCTGCTGGTAGTGGCCTTGCTGACGCTGCCGCTCGGGATTGCGCATTCGTTCGGCGAGCCTCCGACCTCGGGCTATGCGTTCTGGCTGCTCGGCCTGTTTGCAGTGTCGATCGGCCTGCCGTTCTTCGCGCTCGCCGCCAACAATCCGCTGTTGCAGGCGTGGTTCGTCCGCACTGGCCACCCCGATGGTCCCGATCCCTATTTCCTTTACTCCGCCTCCAATATCGGCAGCTTCCTCGCGCTGTTGTCCTATCCGGTGCTGCTGGAGCCGGTGTTCACGCTGCGCACACAGAATTGGCTCTGGACCGTCGGCTATGGGTTATTGATCCTGTTGATCGCGGCCTGTGGCGTGCTGCTGTTGCGCTCGCCGGCGCCGGCGGTGGCTGAGGCGCGAACCGAGGACACGAGCTCGCCGGCCCCGAGCTGGCTCGTTCGCACACGGTGGATCTTCCTTGCTGCGGTGCCTTCCGGCCTCCTGATCGCGGTAACCGCGCATATCTCGACTGACGTCGCCGCCGCACCGCTTCTCTGGGTGGTGCCTTTGTCGCTCTACCTCTTGACCTGGGTGCTGGTGTTCCAGTCGCGGCCGCTGTTGCCGCACAGATGGATGCTGAGGCTCCAGCCGCTCGCGATTGCCGGCACCGTGATCCTGCTGGCTTTCGGCGGCGAGCAGAATCTGCTGCTGACGCTGGGCGGCCACCAGCTCTGCTTCTTCGTCATCGCTATGGCCTGCCATGGCGAATTGGCGCGCACGCGACCGGCCGCAAAATATCTCACCGGCTTCTATGTCGCGCTGTCATTCGGCGGCATGGTCGGCGGCCTGTTCGCCGGCCTCGTCGCGCCTTTCACTTTCTCCTGGATCGCGGAATATCCGATCCTGATCGCGCTCGCCGCGCTATGCCGGCCATCGGCAGGCGAGCGGCTTGCTTCCATCATGAAGTGGTACTGGCTCGTGCTCGCCGCGCTCGCCATCGCACTGGTGGCGCCGTCCTATTCAACCGGCCAAATCCCAGAGCAGGTCACGACCTGGTTCGAGGATCACCGCGTCTGGATCGCCGGCGCCGTCGGCCTGCTCGCAGCGCTTCTGGCGCTCGCGCTCAATGCCAACCGCTGGAAGATCTTTGCAACGATCGTGCTCGCACTGGCGCTGACCCGCGTCTACCCGGCGGATGAAGGCCGCGTCGAGACGGTGCGCAGCTTCTTCGGCGTGCACAAGATCGTGGTGACGCCCGGCGGTTATTTCCACGTGCTGATGCACGGCACCACGATCCACGGCGCCGAGCGTTTCCGCAACAATGACGGCACGCCGGTCGAGGGGCGGCCCGAGCCGATCACCTACTATCACAGGGATGGCGGCATCGGTCAGGCCATCGCTGCCATGCGCGAGCGCAAGGGCGCACCGCTAAAGGTGGCCGCGATCGGCGTCGGCTCCGGCACGCTCGCCTGCGCCGCCGAACCCGGCGAAAGCTGGAAGTTCTTCGAGATCGACCAGACCATGGTCGATACCGCGAGCGATCCCAAATATTTCCGCTACATCTCGAGCTGTGCGCCGGGCCTGAAGCCGGTGATCGGCGATGCGCGTCTGACCTTCGCCAAGGAGCCTGACGGCATCTATGACCTCATCATCGTCGATGCCTACTCCTCGGACGCGATCCCGATCCATCTTGCGACCGAAGAAGCGATGAAGATCTACAAGGACAAGCTCGCCCCGCACGGCGCAGTCGTGATGCACATCTCCAACCGCCATCTCGACCTCGAGCCGGTCGTGGTCGGCATTGCCGATGCCAACGATCTCAAGAGCTGGGTCTACAACGAGGATTCCGGGCGTGATGCGGACTACATCTTCGCGACCGACGTCGTCGTCTCCGCGCGCGAGGAAGCCGATGTCGGAAAGCTCGCCTCCTCCAAGCAATGGGAGGAGACCGAGGCCGACGACAAGGTGCGGGTCTGGACCGACGACTACTCCAACATCATCGGCGCGCTGTACCGGCGTCTGCGGGACGGGGAGTAGCTGAAAGTTCGTAGCCCGGCGCCCGCGCGAGGGGAGACCTACGGACTGACCGGCGTGCCTGCGGGCTGCGCGATGCCTTTTTCGCCGGCGACCTGCCGCAACAGGTCGGGGCGATCGGAGATGATGCCGTCGACGCCGATCTCGATCATCCGCGCCATGTCGTCCGCCTTGTTGACGGTCCAGACGACGACGCGCAGGCCGAGCTCGTGAGCTTCCGTGACCAGAGCCGCGGTCACGTCGCCGAAATAGGGTGACCAGACCGCGCCGCCGGCCGCCTTGATCGTGCGTGGCAGAGAGCCGCCATGATCGGCCGGATTGAAGCCCGCCGTCCACTCGGTGGCTCTGTCGAGGGCGTTGGTCGGCGCCGAGCCGCGCTGCAGCGTCAGATAGACGGTCGGAATTTTCGGTGCCTGCTGCTGGACCAGAAGCAGCGTCCGCCAGTCGAAGGACTGAATCATGACGCGGCCCGAAAACCCCGCGGCGTCGATGAGGCCGAGAAGATGCGTGACAAAGGCTCGCGGATCCGGCGACTCGTCCGGATGGTTCGGATCGATCTTGGTCTCGATGTTGAAGCGCACGCGCGTATTGCCGGATTTTTCGACTAGCGCGAACACCTCCTTCAGCGTCGGAATCCGCGTCCCCTGCACCGCGCGCTGCTCGGGAAACTGCTTGGCGTAGGCACTGTCAGGGCGGATCTGACCGACGTCATACGTCCTGACCTCGTCGAGCCGCAGTTTTACGAACGGCGTCCCCGGAGCACCGACATAGGCGCCTGCGGCGTCGCGCGCGAGATCCGGATTGAGGCCGCGCTCATGCGACACGACGACCTCGCCGTCCGCGGTGACGCCGACGTCGAGCTCCAGCGTGTCGACGCCCATCGACAGCGCGTTGGCGAAGGCGGGCAGGGTGTTTTCCGGCAGCAGCGCGCGCCCGCCGCGATGCGCTTCGAGATCGAAGGTTGAATCGAAGGCCATGGCCCGTCCAGCGATGAGAACACAAAAGGCCGTTAGGATCGTCAGGGCAGGGGATGGCATCGGGGCACGCAGGGCAAGAGGGAAGCAGGAGGTTTGAACCGGTTTTCGACGGCTTTGGCCAGTCTACAGGCATTTGCGCCCGTTGGCTTCGCCCGAGTGCTGAAGATCGGAGACCGTGGCTTTCAGGCCGCGGCCCGGCGTCCTCGCATGCTGTCGACAGCGGCGGCTGCGGCCTTTACTCTTGAGGCCATTGTCATTTGAAGCGTGTGACGGGGGCCTCCATATGCGCCGCGCTCGCGTCTTCGCCGCCCTCATGCTGGCGGTCTCGTTATTCGGCGAGCCCGCTTTCGCCCAGCGCGGCAATGATTTTGATTCGCTCCAGGCGCAGATGGCGGCAAGCATCCAGGCGGGCCGCATGGCCGAGGCCCTGGCGGCCGCCGAGAAGCTCGAGGTGCTGGTTCGCCGGCGGCAGGGCACCGACAACATGAACTATGCCGGGGTGCTGCACAATGAAGGCCTGTGCCTGCACAATCTCGGACGCTACGGCGAGGCCGTCGACAAGCTCAACGCGGCGCTCGCGATCAAGCTGCGCAACACCGACGTTGCCTCGACGCTGCGTACCTCGAACATCCTGGTCACCTCCCTCGGCATGCTCGACCGACGCACCGAGGCGACGGCGATCGCCGAGCGTGCGCTGGCGCTCGGCACATCTTCCTTCGGCGCCAATGACGTCAGGCTTGCAAGCACCCTTGCCGCTCTCGGCGGGCTTGCGCGCGACAAGGAGAATTTTGGTGAGGCCGCGCGCTATTTCGAAACCGCGCTGGCGAGCTGGCAAAACACCCCGAATGCACCGCCGCACGAAATTGCCACAGCGATGGACGATCTCGGCGACGTGTACGGCCTGCTCGGACGCTTCGACGACGGCGAGCGTCTCCTGAAGCAGGCGCTCGACACACTCGACAAGGCCTATGGCCGCGATGCTGAAGCTGCTCCCAACCACGAGAAGACGCTGAACGATCTCGGCAACCTCTATCAGGCCGTCGGCCGCTTTGCCGATGCCGAGGCGATCTTCCGGCGCGCACTCGCGGTCGGCCGCGCGCGGCGTAGCGAGGATCATCCGCTCGTTACGGGGGCGACTGGCAATCTGGCAATCGTTCTGGAGCGGCAGTCGCGCTTTGCCGAAGCGGAAAAACTCTATCAGCAGATGCTTCAGGCCTATGAAAAGCAATACGGCCCCAACCACCCGATCACGGCGATTGCGCTCGTCAACCTCGCCAACAACTATGTCGACCAGCGAAAGGTCGAGGCGGCCGTGGGCCTGCAGGAGCGCGCGCTTGCGATCGACGAGAAGGCGTTCGGCGCCGACAGCGCCGATGTCGGGCGCATCCTCACCAACCTCGCCAACAGCTATCGCAGCCTCGGCCGAGCCGAACAGGCGATCCCGCTCTACCAGCGCTCGCTGCTGCTGATGGAGCGGAAGTTCGGCCAGGGCGCCGCCCAGACCGCCGTCGCGGCGAACTCGCTCGGTCAGGCCTTGGTGGAGGCTGGACGAGCCGACGAGGCCAGGCAATATCTCGGCCGCGCGCTCGAGATCGACGAGCGCCTGCTGGGCAATGCCCATCCGCAGCTCATCGGCGATCTTCGCAGCATCGCGGTGCTCGATCTCAGGACCGGTCAGCTCGCCGATGCACGGGAAAAACTTCGCCGTGCGCTCGCCATCGCACAGGAGAGGCTCGGCGCGAACCATCAGGACACCATTGCCACGATGGTCAATCTCGCCGACGTCGACGCGCGCGAAGGCAAATGGACCGATGCGCTCGCGATGCTGCGGCGGGCATCGGCGGCGTTGAACGCGCTGCGCAATACGCAGTTCACCCGTTTCACCGAGATTGACCCGGCGTTGATCGAAGCGATCTGGCGCGTTTCGGACGGCAGGCCTGACGATACGGCAAGGGACGAGGCGTTTGGCGCCGCGCAGCGGGCCCATGATACCAAGGCGGGCGCGGCGCTGTCGCAGATGGCGGTGCGGTTCGGCGCCGGCAGTGACGCAATCGCGGTGCTGGTGCGGCGGCAGCAGGACCTGAAAGTCATGCTCGACACGCTCGACAAGCGCGTCACGACCGAGCTCGGCCAGCCCGACGGTAAGCGCAACGACGTGCTGATCAGCAGCCTTCGCGCTGAGATCGCGCGAACGCAAAAATCCTACGACGAGGCCTCGACCCTGCTCGACAAGGGCTTTCCCGCCTACGCCGAACTGTCGGATCCCGAGCCGCTGCCGATCGCGCAGGCGCAGGCTCTACTGAAGCCCGATGAGGCGCAGGTCGCCTTTCTCGTCCTGGACGACAAGACCTACGTGTTCGCCGTGACACGTGAGACGAGCGCGCTGCGCCAGATCGCGCTCGGCAGCAAGGCGATCAGCGACCGCGTCGCGCATCTGCGGCTCGGACTTGCCAATTCCGAGGCGACGCAGACATCGTTCGATCTCGATGCCGCCTTTGAGCTCTACGCCGCGCTGCTTGGTCCGGTCATGGCGGACATCTCCGGCAAGCCGAAACTGCTGGTGGTTCCCGCGGGCGCGCTGACCAGCCTGCCGTTCCACGTGCTGGTGACGAAGAAACCCGATCCAGCGCTCGGCAAGGATGATCGCTACCGGCAGGCGGCCTGGCTGCTCAATGAGCGCGTGATCACCGTGCTGCCCTCGGTGGCGAGCCTGCGCGCGCTACGCAGCTTTGCGAAGGATTCGCGTGCGTCGAGACCGTTCGTCGGGTTCGGCGATCCTGTGTTCCAGCGCGCGAGCGGCGACAAGCGCGCGAGCGCCGGGCGCAATGTGCAGCCTTACCAGAGCTACTATGATGGCACGAGCGTCGATCTGGAGCGGCTGCGCACGGGCTTGCCGGCGCTCCCGGAAACCGCGGGCGAATTGCAGGCGGTGGCGCGCGCGCTCGGCGCCTCGCCGCAGGACGACGTCAAGCTCGGTCCGGCCGCGACCGTCACCAATGTCAGCACGCTGCCGCTCGATCAGTATCGCGTCGTCGATTTCGCGACGCATGGTCTCGTGGCCGGCGAGGTCAACGGTCTCGCCGAGCCCGCCCTGGTGCTGACCTTGCCGGACAAGCCGACGCGCGAGGACGACGGCCTGCTCACCGCCAGCCGGATCGCAAGGCTCAAGCTCGATGCCGACTGGGCGGTGCTGTCGGCGTGCAACACGGCGGCCGGCGACAGGCCCGGTGCCGAGGGCCTGTCGGGCCTTGCGCGCGCATTCTTCTACGCCGGTGCCCGCGCGCTGCTGGTGTCGCACTGGCCGGTCGATTCCGAGGCGGCCGTGCGGCTGACCACCGGCGCGTTCTCCGAACTCGCCTCACATCCCGGCATCGGCCGCGCCGAGGCACTGCGCCGCTCCATGCGGGCGCTGATCGCCGACCGCGCCTCGCCGCGCAATGCCGATCCCGCCGTCTGGGCGCCGTTCGTGCTGGTCGGCGAAGGTGGTTAGCGCGTCCAGATAGCCGGTCGCTTCAGCCGTCAGTTCTGATAGTTGTAGTAGGTGCGCGGCTGATAGTACTGGCGGGGCTGCTGCTGATAATAGCCCTGCTGGCCGTAGCTCGGATCGTAAGTCTGGTACTGCCGCTGCGGCTGATAGACCTGCGCATCATAGACCTGGCGCGAGCTGCGCGGTGCTGGATAGCGGGCGCCGGTGTCGCTGCCGTCGGCCGGGTAGATATAGCCGTCGTCCTGCGGCACCACGCGGCGTCCCGGCTGCGCCTGCGGCGTCAGGTCGACGGGTTCGCCGGCTGCAGTGTATTGGTCACCGTACGGCTGCGCGGCGCGCGCCACCGCGCTGGTGCCGCGGCTGCGCGGATTGCGCATCAAGGCGACCTGGGCCGAGCCGGTCAGAGTCACTGTGGTGTTGAGCACGCCCTGCTCCTGCACCAGCGCATAGAGCGTCGAGGCATTCTCGCGCGACAACCGCACACAGCCATGGGACGCTGGCGTGCCGAGCCGGCCGACCGAGTCGGTGCCGTGGATCGCATGCCCGATCTTGGTGAAGAAGATCGAGTGCGGCATCGGCGCGTCGTCGAATTCCTTGGAGTAGTGATCCTCTTCCATGCGGAAGGCGCGGAAGCTGCCGCTCGGCGTCTCGCGGGAAGGGATGCCGGTCGAGACCGGCCAGTGATAACGCGCGACGCCGTCGACCGCGACGGTCATCCGCTGATTGTCCTTGTCGATGGTGATGTCGACCTTGGCCTGCGCGGTGCCCGCGCTGAAAAGCATCAATGAGACGATTGCAACAAATAAGGTACGCATTTTACTCCTGGCCTCCGGCCCGTTCGCGCAAGCGCCGCGGCTCTCCGTCCCCCGGCGTGTACTATGCCCGCAATCAGGTTTCGGTTCCAGTGGCCCGACTTGCCCATCGTTAACTTGGCGCCGGGCGTAAGCAAGGCTGCTTCATCACGAATCCGCGCGTGCGGCGTGACATTTTCGCGAGCGCGGCGCATCGCCAATTCGCCGTCACGGATGCGCAACCATTTGGCCGCAGCGGCGTTTCAAACCGCCTGCCGTCACCGGTCAAGTCGCCGGTCCATCCACTGGGATATTGAGATGAACAAAGCTCGCTCAACCGCGGCCGCGTTGCCGGCTGGTTTGCCTTTACGCCCCCTGTTTGCCGCATGCCTGCTGCTTGCGCTCCTGCCGGAGCCGGGACATACCCAGGGCATCGTGCGCGGCGCCCAGGAAGGTGCCTATGAAGGCAACCGCGTCGCCGGGCCTGTCGGCGGCGTGGTCGGAGGCGCTGTCGGGGCTGGTGTCGGCGGCGCCGTGGGCGCGGTCGAGGGCGTGTTCGGCATTCCCCATCACGGCTGGCGCCATCGCTGCCGCGGTTATTATGACGGCTACCACCACTTCCATTGCTACAGGTGACGGCTCAGATCGTCATTCCGGGGCGCGCGCAGAGCGCGCGAGCCCGGAATCTAGAGGTTGTGGCCCGAGATTCCGGGTTCATGCTTCGCACGCCCCGGAATGACGGCAGACGTCAATTCTTCAGCCGATAGCCGGTGCGGAAGATCCAGCCGATCATGACCAGGCAGGCCACCAAGAAGGCCGTGGTCATGCCAATGCTCAAGGCCACGCTGACATCGGCGATCTCGAAGAAACTCCAGCGGAAGCCGGAGATCAGATAGACCACCGGGTTGAGCAGCGCGACCGTGCGCCAGCCCGACGGCAGCATGTTCACGGAGTAGAAGCTGCCGCCGAGGAAGGTCAGCGGCGTCACCACCAGCATCGGGATCATCTGGAGCTTCTCGAAGCCGTCGGCCCAGATGCCGATGATGAAGCCGAACAGGCTGAAGGTCACCGCGGTCAGCACAAGGAAGGTCAGCATCCAGATCGGATGGTGGATATGCAGCGGCACGAAAAGCCCGGCGGTGGCGAGAATGATCAGGCCGAGAATGATCGACTTGGTCGCGGCCGCTCCGACATAGCCGAGCACGATCTCGAAATAGGAGATCGGCGCGGAGAGGATTTCGTAGATCGTGCCGACGAATTTCGGGAAGTAGATGCCGAAGGAGGCGTTGGCGATGCTCTGGGTCAAGACCGACAGCATCACGAGGCCCGGCACGATGAACGTGCCGTAGCTCACGCCCTCGACATGGTCGATGCGCGATCCGATCGCGGCACCGAACACCACGAAATACAGCGAGGTCGAGACCACCGGCGAGACGATGCTTTGCACCAGCGTGCGCCAGGTGCGCGCCATTTCGAACAGGTAGATGGCACGAACGGCGTGCAGATTCATGACGTCCTCACGAGGTCGACGAAGATATCCTCGAGCGACGATTGCGTCGTGTCGAGGTCAGCGAACCGGATGCCGGCGCTGCGGAGGTCGCCGAGCAGGCTGGTGATGCCGGTGCGCTCGCCCTTGGTGTCGTAGTCGTAGACCAGCGTCGCGCCGCCTTCGCGAAGCTCAAGGGCGTAGGGCGCCAGACTCACCGGCAGCGCATCGATTTTCTGCGCAAGATGCAGCGTCAGCCGCTTCTTGCCGAGCTTCTGCATCAAGGTCGCCTTGTCCTCGACCAGCACGATCTCGCCCTTGTTGATGACGCCGATGCGGTCGGCCATCTCCTCGGCTTCCTCGATGTAGTGGGTGGTGAGAATGATGGTGACGCCGGATTGCTGAAGGGTGCGCACCACCTCCCACATGCCCTTGCGCAGCTCGACGTCGACGCCGGCGGTGGGCTCGTCCAGGAACAGGATCTGCGGCTCGTGCGACAGCGCCTTGGCGATCATCACGCGACGCTTCATGCCGCCGGAGAGCGTGATGATCTTGTTGTCCTTCTTGTCCCAGAGCGAGAGGTCCTTCAGCACCTTCTCGATGTGGGCGGGGTTCTTCGGCTTGCCGAACAGGCCCCGGGAAAAGCTCACCGTTGCCCACACGCTCTCGAATGCGTCGGTGTGCAGCTCCTGCGGCACCAGGCCGATCAGCGAGCGCGCCTTGCGCCAGGAGCTGACGATGTCCTCGCCGCCGACCATGACCTTGCCTTCGGTCGGATTGGCGATGCCGCAGATGATCGAAATCAGCGTGGTCTTGCCGGCGCCGTTGGGGCCAAGCAGCGCAAAGATCTCGCCCCGCTTGATGTCGAGGTTGACGTTTTTCAGCGCCTTGAAGCCGGACCCATAGGTCTTCGACAGGTTGGCGACGGAGATGATGGAGGACATGATGGCCGAAAGGACTGGGGAGGGGACGCTGGAACCCGCCCCTGGAGGGCAGGTCAGCGGAGCCCTGAAATAGGAACGCCTTTCCCCGGCTGCAATTCCCTGGAGAAAAATGGTCTCAAAACAGCCTCTTCAGTGACGGGTTCCGGGCAACTGTTGCGCAACAGTCACGGGCCGCGGATAAGATTGTTGCTCACGCGGCTCTTTGTTGCGTCTGCGAGCAGGCCATGGCTACGATTCCGGCCAATTGCGAAAGCGTGTTCCCAGGGAAAAGATCGATGAGACCGAACGGCCGTTACGCAGCCGGCGCAAGCCACTTGTCAGCACTCAAGACATGGGCGCTCTGCCTGTGCCTGGTGACGGCACTCGCCATCAGCCCGCGGCCCGCCACGGCTGCTCCGACGGCGCCGAACCCGGCGGCGACGACGCATGTCTATCTGTTGCGCGGCGTGCTCAACATCTTCTCGCTCGGGCTCGACACCATCGGCTCGCGGCTCGAGGCACAGGGCATCCCGGTGACGGTTGCGAACTTCGTCTCGTGGTCCTCGCTCGCGGATGAGGCCGCCGCCGCCTACAAGGCTGGGCGGCTGAAGACCATCATTCTGGTCGGGCATTCCTCGGGTGCGACCGCGCTGCCCGACATGATCGCCAAGCTCAATCGTCTCGGCGTGCCCGTGAAGCTCGCGATCGGCCTCGACTCCGTGTTCAAGACCAAGCTCTCGACCGGCGCCGAGCGCTACATCAATCTCTATATCGGCGACGGCCCCGGCGAGCCGGTGCGCGCGGCGGATGGCTTCCGCGGCAAGCTCGACAATGTCGACGTGCGTGGCTCCGGCGCCGGTCACATCACGATCGACAAGAACGAGTTGATCCAGCGCCGCGTGATCGCCGAGATCGATGCCGCGGTGATGCGCTCGCGTGCACCCGCGGCCCCGCAGGCCGAGCCGCGTGCGCCGAAGCCGGTCGCGCGTTCGGCCGCGGCTGCCGCGCCGGCTCGGAACTAGGCGAGTCCCGCGGGGCGTCTCGCCCCGCCGCGTCGGCGCTAGCCGAGGATCTCGGTGATCAGCGACGCCGCCTTGATTCCCGTTCCCGTGATGACGACGACGGTGCGCTCAATGGGGCGAATGGCGCCACGCCGGGCAAGCTCGTCGAGCGCGGCGGCGGCGCTTGCCGATGTCGGCTCGGGAAACAGGCCTGTGACCGCGAGCTTCTTCAGCCCCGCGACGATGCCTTCTTCGGGGACGGCCACCGTGCCCCCGCCGGTTTCCCTCAATGCCGCCACCATCTGCCGCAGGCGTAGCGGGCTCTTGATCGCGGTGCCCTCGGCGATGGTCTTGTGGACCTCGCGCGAGACCTGCGTATCGACGCCTGCCGTGAAGCTCGCATCGAGCGGCGAGCAGTTCAGGGGCTGCGAGGCGAACAGCTTTGGCATCCGCGCGATCTGCCCCGCCGCGAGCAGTTCCTTGAAGCCGAGATAGCAGCCGAGCAGGCTGCTGCCGGCACCGACGGGAACGACGACGTTGTCGGGGGCCGAATAGCCGAAATCCTCCCACATCTCGTAAGCGAGCGATTTCGTGCCTTCGAGGAAGAAGGGCTGCCAGTTGTGGCTCGAATAGAAGATGTGGCTGGATTGGCGGATCGCTTCCGCCTCCGACTCCTCGCGCGGCCCTTCCACGAGCTGGATGTCCGCTCCATAAGCGCGCACCTGCGCGATCTTCATCGGCGAGGTGGACGCGGGTGCCAGGATCTTGATCTTCATTCCGCTGGCGGCGCCATAGGCGGCGACCGATGCGCCGCCATTGCCCGAGCTGTCCTCGAGCACTGCGTTGATGCCGAGCTGGCGGATGAAAGACAGCATCACCGTGGTGCCGCGATCCTTGAAGCTGGCCGTCGGATTGAACCATTCGAGCTTGAAGTAGGGCCTCAACGCGCCCCACTCCTTCTGCACGAGGGGCGTGCAGCCTTCGCCCATGGAGATCGGGCTCGCGATATCGACCGGCAGCGCCGCGCGATACCGCCACAGCGAGCGCACGCTGCGATCGACCTCGTCGCGCGAGATGCCGCGCAGCGGCGTCACCATCAGCGGCTTGCGGTCGTCGGAGCACCAGCGCGGCTGGTCCAGCGGATAGAGCGTGCCGCTGAGCGGTTCGATGTAGGCTGGCGTCGTCATGAGCGATCTCGGATATGAGCGATCTCGGATATGAACGTCAGGGCCGATCACGCCGCCAGATGATCAGGCGAGAGCACGTGCCGGCCCGATTGAACGATTCTAAGTGCCGAAACGGACTATCGATGTCAATTCTGGCGTTCCCGAGTTCGTGGGAAGCTCGACTGAACGCATTCGGAAAAGCAAGGCTCACATGATCAGGGGGTTGGTTGCCGCCGCCGTGCTGATGGCTGCGTTGGTCTGTCCGTCGTCCGGCATTGCCGCCGTCAAGGTCCGCCTCATCAATCCTGAGCGGTACACCGACGCGGATGCTTACGGTGGCGGATCGCGCGAGGCCACGCTGGCCGAGTTTCGCGCCTATCTCGAAAGCCAGGGCAGGCGGCTTCTCGCTCCGGGGCAGAATCTGAGCATCGATGTTCTGGATGTCGATCTTGCCGGCCAGGACGAGCCAAGGGGGCGTGGCTCGGACGTGCGAGTGATGCGCGACGTCACGCCGCCGCGCATCAAGCTGCGCTACACGCTGAGTGGCGGAGGCCGGCGCACGACGAGCGGCGAGGACGATCTGAGCGACATGAACTATCTCATGAACCCCTCCGGCCGCCTGGGTGGCCGCTACGGCTACGAGAAGGCGCTTCTGGACGACTGGTTCAGACGCATCGCCGGTTCTCGATAAGCGAGCGGTAGGCGGGCGCATTGGCGTTGGCGTGCAATTGAGCAGGCTATGTGCCCCAAATTCTGCCAAATCGGTGGTCAGTAAGGCCGGAACAGGGAAGGCGCCCGCCTTCCCGCGGTGGGGTTGCAGGACGCATGGTTGTTTTGAGGCGATTGGTCCTGCTGGCGGCCGGCGTGCTCCTCGGCTTGTCGACCGCCGTGGCGGTCGCTTCGCCGGCAAAGCCGAAGAAGGCTGTCGCGATCGTGGCGCCGTCACTGCCGCAACCGCCGCCGCTGCCCGCTGAGGCCGAGCCTGGGCCGTCGCCGCGCGTCTATCTCTTCCGCGGTGCGCTGGGGCCGATCTTCTCGACCGGCATGGACCGCCTCGCCGAGCGGTTGACGGAAGCCGGCTTCAAGGCCGACGTCTACGAATTCACGATCTGCCGGCTGGTCGCCCAGCGCGCGATCTCCGCCTACCGCGAACAGCCTGCGCCGATCGTGCTGATGGGGCATTCCATGGGCGGGCTGTGCTCGATCATCTTCGCCGAGATGCTTGCCGAGGAGAAGATTCCGGTCAGCCTCGTGATCACCATCGATCCCGCGCACGCGACTGGAAACGTGCCGCTCAACGTCGAGCGCTTCATCAACATCTATCTGTCCGACAGCGTGCTCGGCGGCGGCGACGTGGTCGCCGAGCCCGGCTATCGCGGCCATTATGCGAGCTTCGATTTGAAGCAGAACAAGCGCGTCACCCACATCAACATCGAGAAGTCTGAAGACATCCATCGCCAGATCGTCGACATGGTCGCGCAATTGCCGCGCGTGCCGGCGCAGGCGCAGGGCGACCCCGTGCCGCTGCGCTATCTCGTTCCTGGCGACACGCTGGTGGAATTGTGGGACTCGGGCGTGAAGCTACCGATGCGTGCCGGCGACACGCTCGATCGCATCGCCACGCAATATCACGTGCCGGTCTGGTCGCTCGCGCAGGCCAATGGGTTGTCCGAAAGCGCGCCCCTTGCTGCCGCTCAGGATGTCATCATCCCGCGTCATCTGTTGCCGGCCATGCCGGCGCAGGCCGCCGCCACGCCGCCCAAGTCGGTGCGTTGAAGTCGCTACGCTGACGCTCGCGAAAAGGCTGCAAGAAGAAGGGCCCGGTTCGCGGGCCCTTTTTGTCAGTCGTTGTCGTGATGGATGACGGTCTTCTCGCGACTGCCGTCCTCATTCTGCTTCTTGATGACGGTCGTCCTGTCCTCACGCGGCTCGCGCTGCTTGATGATGGTGGTGCGATCGCGATCGCGATCTCGATATTCGTGGGATTCACCAACCGTCACGCCACCGCCGACCGGGCCGGCGCGAACGCCGACGCCCACCTCGTCCGCGAGCGCGGGAACCGCCATTGCGCCGATCATGGCTGCTGCAAAGAGATATTTCCTCATTCCCATTCTCCATTTGCCGAATGAAGGGGGAATGTCCGGATGCGACAATTCGTTCCGTCGGAACCGGATGTCGGGCGGCAGGCCCGCGCGCAGATGTTACCGCGGCGACAGGAACGGAATGATCATCGGGACGCGGCGGCAATAGGCGCCGTAGGCATCTTCGCCGAGCTCCTTCGACAGGAAGACTTCTTCCATCCGGCCCTTCTGCCACATGCCGAGCGAGATCAGGATGGCGCCGAGGATCGCCGTCACGGTGCCGACCGCGATGCCGGTCGCGAGCATGCCGGCGATCAGGCCGGTGTAGATCGGATGACGCACGATGCCATACGGGCCTGTGTCGATGACGCGGTGGTCTTCCTTGTGGGTAATGGTGTTCGACCAGAACTTGCCGAGATGAAGACGTCCCCACCAGGTGAAGGAGATGCCGGCGAGCACAACGAGCGCCGCGATGTAGACGCCGGTCTCGCCGAACACCCACAGCGGCTTCTCGTTCAGCACTCCCGCAGTCCACGGTGTGAACAGGATGCCGCCGATCAGGATCGGCAGGCGATAGCGTTGCGAGTCCAGCGTCATCACCTGCTTCTTGGTGCGGCCCTGCCAGAACGAGGCTCCAACCCAGCTCGCAAGCCAGGCGAGCCAGATCAGCGCCAGGAGTTTGGTCGGCCAGGTCGTGGTCCAGCCACCCCAGGCGAAAGAGAGAAGTTTGCTGAAATCAAAGGACATACGGAAAGGTTCTTGCTTTTGGGCTTGGGCTCAGCTCGCGCGCGAGCTGAGCGCGTGACGTTCGATGCCGGACGGCGTTTGCAGGCCGCCGCGTGCGAGCAGATGGGTGATGGTTTCGCGCAGCAACGGCTCGATCGGGCGCGGCGCGTAGCCGAGCTCGGTACGCGCCTTGTCGATCGAAAGGTCGCTGGCGGCAAGCGCGATGCGCACGCCCTCGCCCGTGCCGTTGGGCGGCCGGTGCGTGACGTGGTCGGAGATGTATTCGAGCATCATCGCCGAAAGCTCGGCGAGCCTGCCGGGCACTGCGATGGGATAATGCTTGCGGCCGCTGATCACTGACATCATGCGCAGGATCTGTCCGAGCCGGACGCAGTCGCCGCCGAGAATATAACGGTGCCCGATGCGGCCGCGCTCCATCGCGAGCACGAGGCCCGTGGCGACATCGCGCACATCGACCAGGTTGACGAGGAAGTTGATGTGCGGCTGCACCTTCTTTTGCAGGAAGTACCACAGCATCGCGGTGGGCGGCGTGAGATTGTGATCGACCGGCCCGATCGGCATGGTCGGCGTGCCGATGACGAGCGGGAAGCCCGCCGCCGCGGCCTTTGCCGCGCAATGTTCGGCAAGCGACTTCGACCGCGTATAGGCGCCCGGCATCGCGTCGGCCGGCTGCAGCGCCTCCTCGGCCGGGACGCCGCGGAGCTGCGAATAGGGGAACAGGATCGATTCCGTCGAGCAGTGCAGGAAGCGCGACACGCCGCGCAGTTGCGCCGCCGTCAACACGACCTCGGTGCCGCGGCAATTGACCTCGTGGAAATCCTGCTTGTTGGCGACCCACATGCCGGGCAGGCCGGCGAGGTGATAGACCTGATCGACGCCCGCGAGCGCGCGATCCACCGCGTCGCCGTCGAGCACCGAGCCCGCGACGTAGTCGACGTCAGCACACGGCGCGGCCGGCGGCCGCACATCGAGAACGCGCACCCGCTGCCCTCTGGCGCGGAGCGCTTCTACAAGATGATGTCCGATGAAACCGCTGCCACCGGTAACCAGTACGAGAGCCATGAAGAAGGTTTGCTGCTGTTCCGCTCTGGAATCTTATCGGGTTGAAAGGGAATTGGTCGGAACAGGCGCGAGAATCGCGGCAAGGTCACGACGAAAACCCAACGCAATGAAAAATTTCGCCATTACAAACATCGGTCCAAGCAAAAGATGAGACGGAAAGGTGAACAACGAGGCCTCGCGCCCCTCAAAAACCTTATGGCCGATCGCCTGCGCGGCGAAGCCGAGCGCGACCAGCGTGGCGAAAATCGCCCACATCGCGACGGTGCTGACTTGCGCCGCAATGGTCGTCGCGATTGAAAACAGCACGATCGACACGGCCAGAATGCCGGTCCCGAGCGCCACATCCAGCAGCAGCCAATAGATGAGGACCGGCAACGCCAGAATCAGCGCAAGACTGAACTCGAATCCGAACAGCGGGACGTTCACCAGCGTCAGTGGCATTACAGCGCCCGTGAACAGCAAAAGGATACCGATGACATGCATCGCCGTGTTCCGCGGATCGCGATGGTACTCGACATAAACGGCAAGTTGGCGTTGAAAAAAGCCACCCATCTTGGTCTCACTGAGGATGCTGGTCGGAGGAAGCGACAAGCCTATAGCATCTGCTCGTCCCCCGCACAAACCGGCGCATTTGTCGCGCAGAGCAGGTATTCGAGGCGGCGTACGCGCAAAAAACAGTCAGGGGCTCAAAGGGTTCCGAGCGCTGCCAGATGCGATCAATTAGCGTTTTTTTGCCGGCTTCTTGGCCGGTGCCGCAGGTTTGGGCGCGGCTGGCTGGCTGGCCTGCTCCTCGGGGAGCTTGGCAAGCGTCAGGATCTGCAACTGCCCGTTCGCTGCCGAGGTCGGACGCGCACGGTCGAGGAATTGCTCCTCGCCAAGGCCGATCGACTGGATGCGCTTGGCAGAAATCTTGAACGTGTTGACGAGCACATCGCGGATCGCATCCGCGCGGCGCTGGCTCAGGATCGCATTGGCTTCCCGTGTCTTCGAATTGGATTCGACGTGGCCGACGATCAGGAAGGTGTAGGGCAGCAGCGAGGCGTGAACCAGCGCATCCGCGGTGCGGCCGACCGTCTGGTAGGACGAGGGCTGGATGATCGGCGTGTCGTCGTCGAACTGGATCGGCGTATTGAAGGCCGGCAGGCTCGCAAGGTCAGGCGCGATCAGCGGGCGATTCACCGGACCCGGATCATTCTTGATCCGCGTCTTGGCCCGCTCCATCACCTGCTGCTTCAGCGCCGCGAGGTCGAGATCGGGTGCCTGCTCAAAATGGTTGAGCTTGGCGACGATGTCGTCCCGTGTCGGCGGCGCCGTCTGTGCGCCCACAGGTCCTGCCGCGAGCGCCAGAGCGAGGCCGATCGATTGCAGGCTGAGTCGAGCCGGGCGCATCAGCGATACCCCGCGTCGTCCACCGCCTTCAGGCAGTTGTTGCTGATGCCCTTGGGCGTCGAGATCAGGCAGGGGATCGACTTGCTGGTCTCCTTGGTCGAGCCGCCGCACACCTTGACGATCTCGCGCTGGCAGGCGTTCGCCGCGGTCACGCGCGCGGCGACACGCTTCTGGATCGCGTCGAAGGCCGCGAGGTAAGCGGTCTGGCACTGCGGTGACAGCACGTCGCGGTTACGCGACAAGCATTCCTTCAGTCGCGTCGAATCAGGGTTCACGCCGCGGCAATTGGCCACGATCTCCGCACCGCAGCTCTTGGCCAGCATGCCGATCGCATCGCCAAAGCTCATCGTCTCGGCTGCCGCAAGCGACGGCATGCCAAATGCAAGGACGGCGAGTGTGATGAAGCCCCGGGCCATGGCCGCATCTGATACGGGGAAGTTCGCCAGGGTCAAGGGGCGCGGAGCAAGGAAAGCTGGCGGCGTAACGCCGCCGCAACAGGGCGCGGTCTCATGCCCGCTGCACAAAACTGTCCACGACCTTCTTCTCGCCGGCCTTGTCGAAGGCGATGGTGAGCTTGTTGCCGTCGATCTTGGCGACGCGGCCGTAGCCGAATTTCTGGTGGAAGACGCGGTCGCCAATCGAGAATTCCGACGTCGTGCCGGTCGATTTTGCCACCAGCTCGCCCTCGATCGTCATCGGGCCGCGCCGGCGCGATGAAAAACTGCCGCCGAAATCGGGCGCGGAGGAAAACGGCGAGGGCTCTTCCTCGAGGCCGCCGCGTCCGCCGCCGTTGCGGCCGCCCTGGCCACGATTGCGATTCGCCTGGGCGCGCTGCCAGCCCGGCGTCGAATAGCTGGAGCCGAAGGCTTCCATGTCATCGAAGCGCGAGGCGCCGTAGCCGCCGGTGCCGCCCCAGGCCGAGCCGCCCTTGGATTCCGTGATCTCGACATTGGCCGCCGGCAATTCGTCGAGGAAGCGCGAGGGAATCGTGGTCGACCAGGTGCCATGGATCCGGCGGTTGGTCGCGAAATAAAGCTTTGCGCGACGCCGGGCGCGGGTCAGGCCGACATGGCCGAGCCGGCGCTCTTCCTCGAGACCGGCGCGGCCCTGTTCGTCCAGGGTACGCTGGCTCGGGAACAGGCCTTCCTCCCAGCCCGGCAGGAACACGTTGTCGAACTCGAGCCCCTTGGCCGAATGCAGCGTCATGAGCGATACCGCATCTTCCTCAGCGCCGCCGTCGCGATCCATCACCAGCGAGATGTGCTCGAGGAACCCTTGCAGGTTCTCAAACTCTTCCATCGAGCGCACCAGCTCCTTGAGGTTTTCGAGCCGGCCCGCGGCATCCGCGGAGCGGTCCTTCTGCCACATCTCGGTATAGCCGCTCTCGTCGAGCACGATCTGCGCGAGATCAGTATGCGTGGTCACCTCGCGCTGGGCGCGCCAGCGGTCGAATTGCGTGACGAGATCGCGCAAGGAGCCACGCGCCTTCGGCTTCAATTCGTCGGTCTCGACCACGGCGCGCGCCGCCTCGAACAACGGAATGCGGCGCTTGCGGGCATGATCGTGCAGCATCTGCACCGTGGCATCGCCAAGCCCGCGCTTGGGCGTGTTGACGATGCGCTCGAAGGCGAGATCGTCCGCCGGCGAGTTGATGACGCGCAGGTAGGCCAGCGCGTCGCGGATTTCGGCGCGCTCATAGAAGCGCGGGCCGCCGATCACGCGGTAGGGCAGGCCGAGCGTGACGAAACGATCTTCGAACTCGCGCATCTGGTAGGACGCGCGGACCAGGATCGCGATCTCGTTGAGCTTCTCGCCCTGGCGCTGGAGCTGCTCGATCTCCTCGCCGATGCCGCGGGCTTCCTCTTCCGAATCCCAGGCGCCGGTGACCGTGACCTTCTCGCCGTCCTCGTCCTCGGTGCGCAGCGTCTTGCCGAGCCGGCCTTCGTTGTGCGCGATCAGATGCGAGGCGGCGGCGAGGATGTGGCCGGTCGAGCGGTAATTGCGTTCGAGCCGGATGACCTTGGCGCCGGGAAAATCGTGCTCGAAGCGCAGGATGTTGTCGACCTCCGCGCCGCGCCAGCCATAGATCGACTGGTCGTCGTCGCCGACGCAGCAGATGTTTTTGACGTGAGTCGCAGGAGTAACCGTCGTTCCGGGGCGATGCGCAGCATCGAACCCGGAATCTCGATCCGTGGACTCATCAGGAGATTCCCCGACGTGCATTTGCATGTCGTGGTTCGCGTCTTCGACGCGCCCCGGAATGACGGCCCTGGTTGCTGAAGGCGCCGGCGACAACAATCGCAGCCACAGATACTGCGCGACGTTGGTGTCCTGATATTCGTCGACCAGGATGTACTTGAAGCGCTGCTGGTACTGCCGCAGGATATCCGGGTGCTCGCGGAAGATGCGGATGTTCTCCAGCAGCAGATCGCCGAAATCGGCGGCGTTCAAGATCTTCAGCCGCTCCTGGTAGCTCGCATAGAGCTTGCCGCCCTTGCCGTTGGCGAACATCGCGGCTTCGCCCGATGGCACCTGCGCCGGGCTAAGCCCGCGGTTCTTCCAGCCGTCGATCAGGCCGGCCAGCATGCGCGCGGGCCAGCGCTTGTCGTCGATGTTCTCGGCTTGCAGGAGCTGCTTCAACAGCCGGACCTGATCGTCGACATCGAGCACGGTGAAATTCGACTTGAGCTGTGCGAGCTCGGCGTGCGTCCGCAGGATCCGGCCGCCGATCGAGTGGAAGGTGCCGAGCCACGGCATGCCCTCGACCGCCTGTCCCAGCATCTGGCCGAGCCGGTGCTTCATCTCGCGCGCGGCCTTGTTGGTGAAGGTCACCGACAGGATCTCGCCGGGGCGCGCGCGGCCCTGGCTCAGGATATGGGCGATGCGCGTGGTGAGCACGCGCGTCTTGCCGGTGCCGGCGCCGGCGAGCACCAGCACGGGGCCGTCCAGCGTCTCCACCGCGTCGCGCTGCTCGGGATTGAGGCCGGCCAGATATTTCGGGCCCACCGAGGCACGGGCGCGCGCGGCAATGCCGCCGGCCGCGGGCTGGTGGTCGGGAACGCTGTGAGAGGTGATTTTGCTCGGCTCGGTCATGCGAATCAGTGGCCCCACGATGGCACCGCGGGGTGGCGGAAGGGAGCCTTCATAACAGGGATTAGCCCCTATATGGGGCGGCGGCGAGGGGTTTTCCACGTACGCAGAGGGCCGATTTGTTCCAGTCCGCTCAGCGAATTTCCGCCCCTGTCAGCCCGGAACCTTCGTTTCGAGGTCGAGATTGTCTTTGCAAACGAGGCGTGGCGCGAGGCCGTGCCGATCGGAAGACAAACATCGAGACGGAGGTTTTGACCATGCTTGGCTGGGTTGTGACGTTTCTGGTTATCGCACTGATCGCCGGTATCCTGGGCTTCGGCGGCATCGCCGGCGCTTCGATCGAAATCGCCAAGGTCATCTTCTTCATTGCGGTCGTGCTGTTCCTGGTCTCGGCCGTGGTCGGATTGGCCCGCGGCCGCACCAGGGTCTAGCGTGACAAGCCCCTCATGGTGAGGAGCGCGAAGCGCGTCTCGAACCATGAGGCCCGACTGTTGACCTGCATCCTTCGAGACGCCCGCTTCGCGGGCTCCTCAGGATGAGGAGTTACAGCATTCTAAGGCACTACCGCTTCGAGGGCATCGCGACGTTTCTCCCGATGCCCTCAGGCCGCGTTACTGCGCTGTGGTCCTTGACCACGGAGGCGATGTTTTCGCGAATGTCGGCCGGGAAGGGCGCCACTTTTCGCGAGGTCATGTCCATGTGCAGTGACATGTTTTCGGAAGTCGCCGACAGCCAGCCCTCGGTCGCGTGACGAAGCTCCTCGAAGGTGTGCAGCCGCTTGTCGTCGGCTTCGAGCAGCCACACCGAGATCTGCACGGGATCGCCGAGATGGATCTCGCGCAGATAGCGCACATGGCACTCGGCGGTGAAGGTCGAGCCGTGACGTTCCTTCATATAGGTCGGCCCGATCCCGAGCTTCAGCCAGAGCTGGTCGATCGCCCTGTCGAACATCACGTTGTAATAGGCCATGTTGAGATGGCCGTTATAGTCGATCCATTTCGGCTCGATCTGCATGATCGAGGAACGGAACGGCTCGGCGTTCGGCTCGTGGGCGGCTGCCTCGGTCATCTTTCCTTCCTGCCAATTTCTTCCCGACATGCGTCCGGTCGCTTGACTTGACCGGTCATATGTCCTTTGCCACGGTCCTTAGATCATGATCCGCAAAAGTGTGCAGCGGTTTTCCGAAAGGATCATGCTCAAACAACAAGCTAAAGCGCGATGACGATTCATCCTGATTTCATCGCGCTTGAGTCGGGAGGAATGTCCGTGGGTATGACCATCACCAATAATCCGCCGCGGCCCGAGCCGAAAGCCCTGGCGAGTGCGCTCGAAGCGCTCGCCGCGCGCTTCGGCAACCGCTTCATCACCTCGCAGGCCGTGCGCGAGCAGCACGGTCACACCACGACCTGGCTCGCCAACCAGCCGCCGGATGGCGTGGTGATGGCGCAGGAGACCAAAGACATCCAGGACGTGGTGCGGATCTGCGCTGGAAACGGCGTGCCCGTGATCGCGTTCGGCACCGGCACCTCGCTCGAGGGCCAGGTGAATGCGCCGGCCGGCGGCATCTGCATCGACCTGCGCGACATGAACAAGGTGCTCGCGGTGCATGCCGAGGACCTCGATTGCGTGATTGAGCCCGGCGTGACGCGCAAGGCGCTCAACGAGCATCTGCGCGACCAGGGCCTGTTCTTTCCGATTGATCCCGGCGCGGATGCGTCGCTCGGCGGCATGGCCTCGACGCGCGCCTCAGGCACCAATGCGGTACGCTACGGCACCATACGCGAGAGCGTGCTGGCGCTGAAGGTCGTGCGCGGCGATGGCGAAATCATCACGACCGGCACGCGCGCGAAGAAGTCGTCGGCCGGTTACGATCTGACGCATCTCTTCGTCGGCGCCGAAGGTACGCTCGGCATCATCTCGGAGCTCACCATCCGCCTGCGCGGCATCCCCGAGATGATCGCGGCCGGCGCGGTCTCGTTTGAAACGGTGCATGGCGCCTGCCAGGCGGTGATCCTCGCGATCCAGACCGGCATTCCCGTGGCGCGCATCGAGCTGCTCAACGCCGCGCAGGTGAAGGCTTGCAACGCCTATTCGAAATTGACGCTGCCGGAGACGCCGCTACTACTGGTCGAATTCCACGGCAGCGAGATCGAGGTCGCCGAGCAGTCCAAGGCGTTCGGCGAGATCGCCAGGGATTGCGGCGGCGGTGATTTCTCCTGGACCACCAAACCCGAGGATCGCACAAAACTGTGGCAGGCGCGGCACGACGCCTACTGGTCCGTCAAGGCGCTGCGGCCCGGCGACAGCATCGGGGTGGTCGCAACCGACGTCTGCGTGCCGATCTCGCGGCTTGCGGATTGCGTCAGCGAGACCGAGGAAGATCTCAAGCGTCTCAACCTGTTGTCGCCGATCGTCGGCCATGTCGGCGACGGCAATTTCCATTGCTCGCTGGTATGCGACACCAACGACGCAGACGAGATGGCGCGCGGCGAGGAGTTCATGCATCGCCTTGTCGAGCGCGCGCAGGCGATGGACGGCACCTGCACTGGCGAGCACGGCATCGGCCAGGGCAAGCAGAAATACCTCAAGGCCGAGCTCGGTCCCGAGGCGCTGGATGCGATGCGGGCGCTGAAGAAGGCGCTCGACCCGCAGAACATCTTCAATCCGGGCAAGATCGTGCCGGCGGCGTAGCGCCGCGGGCTCCACCTGCGGGAACTTTTGGCAAGTCGGCCGGTTCCAATTCCCGACACGTTCCGATGCCTCAATGGCGCGGCACCTTCGGGAGGATGCGATGTTGCGACCGGTCATTGGAATTGCCGCAATGGTGCTTGCCTGCATGCTGGCGGGCGCGGCGCTGGCGAAGGGCGGACATGGCGGCGGTGGCCATGGTGGCGGACATGGCGGCGGGCACGGTGGTGGACATCGCGGCGGCGGGCATGGCGGTGGTCATCATGGTGGCGGCCATTTCGGCGGTCATGGTTTCGGTCACGCGCATTTCGGCGGGCATCACGGCGGGATGCGGTTTGCAACCGGTGCCCGACATGGCCGCTCGAGCTTTGGTCAGATCCGCAATGCGGCAGTGCGCCCTGCAAACTTCCGCAACGCGCTGAACGTCCACTCCAGTGCCTTCCGCAACGGTCGGCTGATCAGCAATCCGGCGGCGCGGGCCCAGATCGCAGCCGCGGCTGCGCTCGCCGGCTGGCACGGCGCAAGCAGCGGATGGTGGCAGCATCCCGGCGGCTTCTATGGCTGGGTGGGACCGTTGTTCTGGCCGTTCGCCTATAACGATCTCTACGACTACACCATTTGGGGCGATGGTCTCGGCTTCTGGGGCTACGGCTATCCCGACATCTATGCCGGCATCTTCGGCCCATACGGCTATGATGGCCTCGCAACCTATCTGCCGCAACGCTCGTATGGACGACGGCAGCCGCGCGGCGTTGGCCTCGATCAACTCTGCGGCAGCGATCGCCGCGAGATCGTCGGTCTGCCGATCGACCAGATCGCGGATGCGGTGCAGCCGACTGACGCACAAGGCGCCGATCTCGATGCTCTCGGCAATGCCTCGATCCAGGCCGCCGAGTTGATCCGCGCATCCTGTCCAACGCAGGTCGCGGCGACGGCGCCCGGCCGGCTCGCGGCCATGCAGCAGCGCGTCGAGGCGATGACGAAGGCCGTCGATCTCGTCCAGCCCACGCTCGACAAATTCTACGGTGCGCTCACCGACGAGCAGAAGGCGCGCTTCAATGCGCTGGCCGAAGACCAGCGCCGCGCAGCGGCTTCAAGCAACGCCAATGCATCGCTCGTGCAGAATTGCGGTACGCCTGTTGGGCTCGATTGGCCAGGCGCAGAAATCGAAGCGAGGCTTCACCCCGACGACACCCAGCGCGGCGCGTTGCAAGTGCTCCAGGATACCAGCGCCAAGGTCAGCGCATCGCTCAAGGCGGCCTGCCAGCCCAGCGACGTGATGACGCCGCCGGCGCGCATGGCTGCGATCCGCAAGCGGCTCGATGTGATGCTCGACGGCGTCAAGTCGGTGCGATCAGCGCTTGAGGATTTCTATGCGACGCTCAATGACGAGCAGAAGGCGCAATTCGAGGCGATCGGTCCGCGTCGGACGTCCTGAGCGCGTCGCAAGCCAAAGGCGTGGCGGGAAAAACCGTCTCGCCGAGCGCGGTCGAGTTCAATATGCTGGGGGGTGTCTGAAGGCCACGGGTAGAGCGATGAAGTGGTTAGCGCGACAAAAGCCCGGAGACATCTGGGACGAGCCGGTTTCGGGCCCGATCGGCGACATTGAGGCCGCCGACCGGATCCGGAATATTTGCCAGTCCGCGACTGCGAGCGCCGAGCTGATCGGCGACTTTGCCGCGCGCCCCGACAATCGTGAAAAATCGGTGCAGAAACAGAGGAAGCACGAGAGCGAACGCTATCAGCGTGCCGCAAGAGCCGCGATGGGAATCGCAATGAAGATGTCTGACGATCTCATGCGCGACGACGCCGTTCGGCGGATCGTGGAGCTCTGCATGAAGGCCAACGATGTCGAGACGGCTCAGATATTGAACCGCGCCGTGCAGACCGCCTGGGTCAGGGAAGCGATCCGCCGGGATTATCCGGCGCTGGGCTAGCGTGCCGAATTCATTGCTTTGCCAGCGCGTGGATGGCTTCGTCGACGCTGTGGAAGACATGCTGCCGTGGCAGGATGTCGAACAGCGCAAAACGCTCGAACGCGTTCTGCGCCCGCACCGATTCCAGCCGCGCCACTGCGACGCTGACGCCCTGTTCGCTGCACGCCCTGAAGATCTCCAGCAGAGCCTGCGCCGCGGTGAAGTCGATCTCGACCATGCCGCTTGCCTCCAGCACCAGGAGTTTTGGCGTCGAGGTCTTCAGCAGGTCCGCAACGTCGTTGCGGAAACCGGGCGCATTGAGGAACGACAGTGGCGCCTGCAATCCGATCACGGCGACGTCGGGAAGGCGTTCGCCCGGGATATGCGGGTGGGTCGGCCACCAGATCGTGGTGCCCGGCACGCGATCGAACTCGACGAGTTTGGCGCGCGTCGTGCTCCAGATGCCGTGCAGCAGCGAGAGCACGATGCCGAGGAACGCACCCTGCTGGATCGGCAGCACGATGATCAGCGCTGCGGTCGCAAGGATCAGCAGGAACTCGCTGAAGGACTGGCGATAGATGGTCGCGATCTGCTTCACGCGAATGATCCGCAGCGCCACGAACAGCAGGATGCCGCCGAGCGCTGCATCCGGCACGTGCTGCAACAGGCCGGTCCCGAACGCGAGCAGCGCCAGCACGATCAGCGCCGCGGCAAGCCCCGACAGTTGCGACCGCCCGCCGGTCTCGACCACGATGCCCGTGCGCGGCGGGCTGGCATTGACCGGAAACGCGCCGAACACGCCCGCAAGAAGGCTGCCGGCGCCGGCGCCGAGGAAATCGCGGTCGACGTCGGCGGGCTTGTCGGGATCGGAGGGAAACGATCGCGTCGTCGCTGCGGTTTGGACCATCACGACGACGGTGACCACGAAGGCCAGCGGAACGAGGCGCACCCACGCCTCGGGGGCAAGCTCCGGCAAGGTCGGCATCGGCAACGTGCCCGGGACTGTGCCGACCACCTTCACGCCTTTGGCTTCGAGCCCGGCCCCGATCACCGCGAGCGTTGCGCCGACGAGTCCGATCAGCGCTCCGGGAATCTTGGGGCTGATCGCCTCGGCGAGGAAGACGACGGCGAGCACGCCGAAGCCGATAAAGATCGTGTAGGGATTGGACCGGCCGAGCTCGCGCGCCAGCGTGCCGATGCGGTCGAGCGTCGGTCCGCCTGGCGCCTCCACGCCGAGCACGCCCGGCAGTTGCGAGACGATGATGTGGACGGAGATGCCGGCGAGGAAGCCCACCATCACCGGCACCGACAACAGATTGGCGATGCCGCCAAGCCGGAAGATACCGCTCGCGACCAGCATCGCGCCGACCATCAGCGCGAGCGCGATCGCAAGCGATTGATATTCCGGCGAGCCGGTCGCGGCGGCCGCGGCAAGGCCGCCGGCGAAGATCGGCGTGATCGTGGAATCGGCGCCGCAGGACAGGAAGCGGTTGCTGCCGAGCAGCGCAAAGCCGAGCGAGCCCGCCATGAAGGCGAAGAAGCCGATCTGCGGCGCGAAGCCGCCGAGCCGCGACGTTGCCATCTGCTCGGGGATGGCGATCGCCGCCAGCGTCAGGCCCGCCATCAGGTCTCCAGGGAGCAGGCCGACCTGGTAGGACGAGAGCGAGCGGAACAACGGCCAGGATGGCTTGGCGTCAGCGTCATGCGGCATCGATACGAATCCCCGGCGACAATGCGGGGAACAGACTAACAGGAATCTGGCGATGTCAGGCGCCCATGAAGATGCCCGCAGACGCTGTATGCATCTGCGGGCGCCTTTTCGATCTCGAGCTCTAATACCTGCGATAATCGCCGTGGTTCATCTCGCCGCCGCGGCCGCCGCCCATGCCCATGCCGAGGCCAATTCCGACGCCGATGCCGATGCCTTCCATGATGGCGCCGGGCGGTGGACCGCGGTCCGGCGGCGGCGGACGGCGATCGACCACGACCTCGTCCGGCGGCGGCTTGCGCTTGGGGGTGTCGACGACCTTCCTCTTCGGCGGCGCGTCGTCGACGCGTTTCTTGATGATCGGCGCGACGATCGGGTTGATCGGCGTCGCCGGTGTCGACGGCGTCGAGCACGGGCAGGTCGGCGCCATCGCGACGGCGACCGGTACTGCGACGGCCGCAGCCGTCGGCCCGTAGTTGCGGTTCTGCACGCGCAGCAGCAGCCTGCGCGCGGTTGCCGCGAGGTCGCTGCTGCTCCAGTTCGTGAGATACGTCTCGTACGAGGCGCGGGTGTTGATCGCGACCGCCAGCTCCCAGGCCAGCATCTGGCGCCGTCGCTCCAGGATCGTGCGCAGGCGCGGAGTGGCAGGTGCCTGCGCGAACAGCTCGACATAGGCTTGGTACGCGGCGACGGTGTCGTCGGCGATCACGAGATCATAGGCGACCTTGGGCTCCTTGCCCCGCAACTCCTGACGCCAGTCCTCGACGGTGCGGCTCGCGCTGGCCAGTGTCGGCGAACCCGCACCGGGAACGGAAGGCGGCTGACCGCTGCCGTCGCCGAAGAACTTGAAGTCGGCCGTCAGCGACGAGCTTTCCCACGGGATCTGCCGGCCGTCCGTCGACTGGGCGACGGCGACGCGGATGCGCTTGAAGACTTCCTCGATCGGCAGGTTCGGCTGCTTGGTGATCGTCAGCGTCGCCGTGGTGTAGGGACTGTCGACGCCGGAGCCGTCCTCGGCTTCCGCGCCGGGTGAGGTCGAGTAGGAAATGAAGGTGCCTGGCGCGCCGGCCTTGGTGTCGACGATCGCAAGCCCGTGGCCGGCGCCGCTAAGTGCCGGGAAGGGATTGTTGCGACAGGCATCGAGCATGAAGATGCGCGCGCGCGTCGGCAGTGCGCCCAGTGTGTTGAGCAGGTCGTTCAGCCGCACGCCCTGCAAGGGAATGTCGGCCTCGCGCTTCGGATCGAGATCGACCGGCACCAGATAGTTCTCGCCGTCGATCTGCAGGCCGTGGCCGGCATAGAACACCAGCGCGACCGTTTCGGCGCCGCTGGCGCTGACCTTGCCGGCGAAATCGCTGATCGTCTGGCGCATCTCGTTCTGCGCCAGATTGGGCGCGGTGGTGACGTCGAACCCGGCGCTGCCGAGCAGCTCCGTCATGCCCTTGGCGTCGTTGGCGGCGTTGGGCAGTTCGGGCACTGCGCGATAGGCGGACTGACCGATCACGAGCGCGAGCCGCGTTTCGGCGGAGGCGTACGTCAGTGTGATGAGCTGGAAAAGAACGAGAAGGCTGGACGCAAGAAACAAATGGCAAAGGGCGGGACGGCGCATGAAGTCACCTCCATCGGCAATGCGCGCGAGGGTGACAGCTTGTCTAGCCGCGTACCAAGACTGAGTCTGTGCGCTAGCTCACTCTGGGATGTGCGGCAAATTGGGCAGTTCTCTTGCCCAGGGGCGCCCCTCACGTGGTGGCGTCGTCAGAACAGGCCACGATCCCAGGGCGGCTCCGGCGAAAAGCGCGCCGCCAGGAAATCGATGAAGGCGCGGACCTTCGCCGGCGGCCGCCGATCGGGCAGATAGACCGCATGCACCGCCGACGACTGGACCTCCGGCTGGTCGAGCGGCAGCGCCACCAGGGTTCCGGCGCGCAAATCATCGGCGACGATGAAGGTCGGCTGCCGCGCCAGGCCCAGGCCGGCGAGGCTCGCGGCGCGCAGCGCATCGCCATTGTTGGCGCGGAGGTTGCCGCTCACCTGGACGCGGATCTCGCCATCCGCGCCGAACAGCCACTCGGCGGCGCTCGCCTGCTGCGACAGCGTGTAGCCAAGGCAGTTATGGGCAGCGAGGTCGGCGACGGTACGCGGCGTGCCATGTTTGGCGAGGTAAGACGGCGCGGCGCACACGACGAGACGGTTCGGTGCCAAGCGCCGCGCCACCATGCTGGAGTCGCGTAGGCGCCCGATGCGGATCGCGAGGTCCCAGCCTTCCTCGGCGAGATCGACCAGCCGGTCGTTGAGCCCGAGCTCTGCCGTGACCTTGGGATAGCGCTCGGCAAAATCACCGAGCAGCGGCGCGATCTGCCGTGTGCCGAACACCACCGGCACGTTGACGCGGAGCAGGCCGCGCGGCTCGACCCGTTCGGCGGTGACCGCGGCGTCGGCAGTCTCCATGTCGGCCAGGATACGCTCGGAGGATTCGAGATAGCTGCGTCCGGCCTCGGTGATCGACAGTCGCCGCGTGGTGCGATGGAACAGCTTGATGCCGAGGCGGGCTTCAAGCGACGCAACGTGCTTGGTGACCATGGTCTGCGACAGGCCCATCGCGCGCGCGGCGCCGGTGAGGCTGCCGACCGCCGCCACCTTCGCGAAGACTTCCAGGCTGGTCAGGCGGTCAAGCAATGATCTCACTCTCTGGGTGTGAACTATTGTTCCAAAATAGCAGATTATCACCAAATTGAGAATAGATCATAAGGCGGGCCATCAAAGGAGACTGCTATGATCGATTCCCGTACCGCGCCCTATGCGGCGCTGGTGTTGCGCGTGACACTGGGGGCGCTGTTTCTCGCCCATGCCAGCTTGAAGTTTTTCGTCTTTACCCCGGCCGGGACAGCAAAGTTCTTCGGCAGCCTCGGCTTTCCGCCGGAACTCGCCTATCTCGTGATGACGGTTGAGGTGCTGAGCGGCATCGCCCTGATTCTCGGCGTCTGGACCCGCTACGCCGCGCTCGCCGGCATTCCGATCCTGCTCGGCGCCATCTTCACCGTTCACGGCGCCGCCGGCTTCTTCTTCACCAATCCGAAGGGCGGCTGGGAATTCCCGGCCTTCTGGGCCATCGCGCTGTTTGCGCAGGCGCTGCTCGGCGACGGCGCCTATGCGCTTCGCCCCTCGCGCCAGGACGCCGCGCTCGGCGAGTTGAGCGGCGCGCATTCGCGCTGACGCCGTTCGCCAGGACCTATTGCCAGGACTGATTGCCAGGACTGATTGCAAGTACTGATTGAGCGACAAAGGCTGCGGGATGACATCCCGCAGCCTTTTTCGCGTTTCGTTGCGCGAGCAGCGAGAGCCCGATCGCAACCAATATGACTTCTGCATCGATCCATACCCGAATTGGATCGATCGATTATGGGCCTGGCTGAACGCCGTACCGTTCATCGCGCGGCCCGCTGGAAACGGCTGCAAACATAGGCCAATCGCGCGTCGTTCTACCGACGTGCTCACGATTGCCGCGACCCCCGCCGATGGTCCGCTACCCTTGCCTGCTTTGTCGCTTTGGTCCTACAGTCCGACAGACGGCTGCGGCAACGACCGTGGCACGAATAAAAAAGACTTGGGGAGAGAGAGCACCATGACAATTGTGCCAGTGAGCCGTCGCGCGTTCATCAAGTCCTCGACGGCGATAACCGCCGGCCTCGTCTTCTCTCCCGCCATCATCGGCCGAGCCGAAGCCGCGACATTGAAGCTGAAATGCTCCTCGTCGCTGCCCAACGATCCCAAATTTGCCAACGGCCGTGTCTATTACGACAATCTGGTCAAGCAACTGAAGGCCAACGGCCTCGGTGAGCAGGTCGAGGTCGCCTTCTTCCCTGACAACCAGCTGGGCCAGGAAATCGACGTCATCAATTCGGTGAAGCTCGGCGTCATCGACCTGATGGTGTCAGGCTCGTCGATCTCGGCCAATCTGGTGCCGCTCGTCGGCACCTTCGACCTCGGCTATCTCTTTGCGAGCTTCCCGCAGCAGACCAAGGCGTTCGATGCCGGCGCCGCCAAGCCGATCGAGGATGCGCTGCTCAAGGGCGCCAACATCCGCATCATCGCCTGGGCGTATAATTTCGGCTCGCGCAGCGTGCTCGCGAAGAAGCCGGTGAAGACGCCCGAGGATCTCGCGGGCCTGAAGATCAGGACACTGCCCAATCCCGTCATCACGGAATGCCTGCGATTGATGGGCGCAGCGGCGACGCCGCTGGCGTTTGGCGAAATCTACACGGCGCTACAGGCCGGCGTGCTCGACGGGCTCGAGCACGACCCACCGACCATCCTCGCCAGCAAGTTCTTCGAAACGGCAAAGTTTTATGCGTTGACGCAGCACAACTTCTCGCCGCTCGCGATCTACTTCAGTGACATGACCTACAACCGCATGGATCCGAAGCTGCGCGACGGCTTTCTCGATGCTGCGAAGAAGGCCGCGGCCGACACGCGTACGCACGGGCTTGCGGTCGAGAAGGAGGCGCTGGCGGCGCTGACCGAGAAGGGCGTGACGGTGGCCGAATGCGACCGCGAAGCGTTCAGGAAGCGCGTCATGCCGCAGACCGATAACTTCATCAAGGCGCGGCCTGAATCCAAGCCTGTCATCGACATGATCCGCGCGACCCAGGCCTGAGATGACGATGACCGCCGCCGCGTCCCTCTCAGGCGGCCGCCGCGGGAGCATCGCCCTTTTGCTGCGCGTGAGCGACGGGGTCGCGGCCATCCTGCTGGCCGCTGACCTCGTGGTGGTCTGCATCTCGGTGCTGCTGCGCTTCCTCTTCAATGCGCCGGTCGAATGGTCCGACGACGTCGCGCGCGGTCTGATGGTCGGATCGGCCTTCTTCGGCGCGGCGAGCGCGCTCGCGCGCGGTGAGAATGTCGGCGTGTCCTTTTTCCGCGACATGCTGGCTCCGCGGCTTCGGGCGCTGGTCGATGCCGCGAGTGCGCTGCTGATCGTGCTGATCTCGGCCTATGTCGCCTACAATGCGATCAAGCTGGGGACGCTGACCACGGGCCAGACCACGGGATCCGGGCTGCCGCTCGAGCTGACGTTCTATCCGATGGGCGTCGGCGCGCTTTTCATGACCGTGTTCGCGATCGACCAGCTTTGCGCAAGGCCGCTTTCCGAGATCGCCAAGGGTCTCTTTGCGATCGTCATCGTCACCGGCCTCTATCTCGCCTGGGACGCGCTGCTGCCCGCGTCGGTGCCGTCGTCGGGCACGCTGATGCTGATCGGCTTCTTCGTCACGCTGTTCGGCGGCCTGCCGATCGGCTTTGCGCTGGCACTGGCGGCGTTGCTCTTCATCTGGGTGGAGGGCGCGCTGCCCGGCGTCATCTTCGCCCAGCAGATGGCGCGCGGCATCGACAATTTCGTGCTGCTCGCGATCCCCTTCTTCATCCTGGTCGGCTACCTCATGGAAGCCAACGGCATGTCGGTACGCCTGATCGAGCTGTTGCAGCGCGCGGTCGGCCGCATGCGCGGCGGCCTCAACGTCGTGATGGTCACCTCGATGGTGCTGTTCTCCGGCATTTCCGGGTCGAAGATGGCCGATGTCGCCGCGGTCGGCTCGGTGCTGATCCCGGCGGCGCGCCGCTCGCGGCAGAATCCGGGCAGCGCAGTGGCACTGCTCGCGGCCTCCGCCGTGATGGCCGAAACCATTCCGCCCTGCATCAACCTGATCATCCTCGGCTTCGTCGCGAACCTCTCGATCGGCGGCCTGTTCATGGCGGGCCTGCTGCCGGCGGCCCTCATGGCGCTGGTGCTGATCGCCGTGTCCATCATTTTCGGCAAGCCGGCGGCGTCGACTGAGGCCGAGGATCTCGAGCCGCAGATTCCCGTCTCTGGCCTCTGGAGCGGTGCGATCGCATCCTTCGGCCTGATCTTCATGATCTTCACCGGTTTCAAGACCGGCTTTGCCACCGCAACCGAGATCTCCGCCTTCGCCGCGGTGTATGCCGTCCTGGTCGGCAGCCTCGTGTTCCGCGAGCTCACGCTGAAAGCCGCCGCGCACAGTTTCGTGCAGGCGGCGACACGCGCCGGGCTCGTGCTCTTCATCGTCGCTGCCGCTCAGTCGCTCGCCTTCACGCTGACCTTGCAGCAGGTCCCGCACGCGGTCGGCGATTTCATGCTGGGCCTGTCCAAGACCTCCGGCGTCTGGCTGTTCATGCTGCTCGCGATCCTCGTCCTGATCGTGATGGGCTCGGTGCTGGAGGGCGCGGCCGCGCTGATCATCTTCGGGCCGCTGCTCTTGCCGGTCGCGGTCCAGCTCGGCATCGATCCCCTGCATTTCGGCGTCGTGCTGGTGATCGCGATGGGCATCGGCCTGTTCGCGCCGCCGCTCGGGCTCGGTCTTTACGGTGCCTGCCTGATCGGCAATGTGCCGATCGAGCGGACGGTGAAGCCGATCATGGGGTATCTCGGGCTGTTGATGCTCTGCCTGCTCGTGATCGCCTTCGTGCCGTCGATCTCGACCGCGTTGCCGCGCGCATTCGGCTATTAGAGGGAGTTTTCGCAGTGAAGGTTCTGCTGGCTCATACGCCGGAGATGCGCAGGAATTACTACGGCGAGCGCAGCCTGAAAGGCTTGCTGGCGCTCGCCGAGGTGATCATGCACGAGGGCGAGCAGCCGCTCGATGCCGTCGGTCTCGTCCGCGCCGCGGCAGAAGCGGATATCATCGTCGCCGACCGCATGACCGAGGGGCGCGGCGAGATCTTTGCGCAATTGCCGCGCCTCTCCGCCTTCGTCCGCTGCGCCGTCGACATCCGCAATGTCAATGTCGAGGCCGCTTCTGAAGTTGGCGTGCTGGTGACGCGCGCCGGTCCCGGCTTCGTGCAGGCGGTGGCCGAGCTCGCGCTCGGCTTCATGGTTGATCTTTCCCGCGGCGTGTCGCGAACCACGGCGGACTACCAGGCGGGCCGCAAGCCCGAAGCGCGGATGGGGCGTCAGCTCGCCGGCAGCAAGCTCGGCATCATCGGCTTTGGCAGCATCGGGCGCTATCTTGCCGAGGTCGCAAAAGTGCTGCGCATGGAGGTGCTGGTCGCCGATCCCTTCGTGGCGATCGACGATAGCGCGATCAGGCATGTCCTGCTCGACGAACTCCTGGCGGCATCGGATTATGTCGTCTGCCTCGCCATCGCCAACGAACAGACGGAGAATCTGATCGGCGCGGCGGCGTTGGCGCGCATGCAGCAGCACGCCGTCTTCATCAATCTCTCACGGGGCAACCTCGTCGACGAGGCGGCGCTTGCGGCCGCGCTGCGCGAGAGGCGAATCGCCGGCGCCGCGATGGATGTCGGCCGCGCTCCGGACCAGATGCCGACGCCGGAGCTGGCACGGCTTCCCAACGTCATCGCCACACCGCATGTCGGCGGCCTGACGCCGCAGGCGATCGAATATCAGTCGCTGGAAACCGTGCGTCAGGTGGAGGCGATCATCAAGGGCAAGATCCCGCCGGGCGCCGTCAATGCCGAACGCTGGACGCGCCGTCCGTGAAGAGCACTTGAGTCCTGGCGTGTGCTCATAAAGAGGCGGACGCCAACTTCCTGGCGGCCAAGCGCAAATCCTTACGATCAGTCATGGCTTTTGCGCTCATGCCCTGTATTGGGCGCGACCGGCGCCGTGATCATTTCTGCAATTGAACCAACATCAAATCCGGCCACACCAAGACCAAGTAGCGCTCGTGGACGCACCTGGCTTTAACCCTGCCGATTGACGCGCAACACGGCCTGGTCATCAAACCGGTTACTTGATGAGCGGATGTTTGAATGCAGTTCTTTCTTTATGAAATCGTCGCACGCATCGTCGCAATCTATCTTTGCGTCGATTGCTTCCGCACCGTGCGATCTGGCCTTCTCGAGAGAAAGATCACGGCTTACCCGCATAGTACTGGTATTCTGGACTGGATTGTCGACAGTCTTGCAGGATTGTCGAAGCAGGTTGTTCATAGAGACACCGCTCCGGTTCGGTATTGGCTCGAAATGGGTCTGCAGACAGTCAGCCTGGTTGGATGCTCCGTCGTTGCGATATTCGGCTGGTTTCACCCAAACACCTGAGCATCCGCTGATGGCTGAAGAAACTGGGATGCCGCCCCGGACCGGCTGCTCGGGAATGGATCGGCCTGTCTCCCGTGAAGCTCGACGGGGCTCTTGATCGATAGCGGTCCAAGCGGCAAGTCGCCCGGTCTCTGACGTGTGAGTGGCCAACGGACCGTGCCGAAGATCACAATTTGCCTTTCGGCTCATATCATATTCTTATTGAAGCATTGTTCTCCGTAGGAGGCACGGGTGAAAATCCGGTCGTCCCTTTCAGCGCTTCTCTTAAGCCTGCTTCCACTCCTGTTTATGGCGATCACCGACCGGTGCCTTGCCGATACGAGGGTGGCCCTGGTCCTCGGAAACGGGGCCTATCGCAACGTACCGCGCCTGACCAATCCGGCGAACGACGCCGCCGATGTTGCCGCCGCGCTCAAGCTTCTCGGATTCGAAACCATCGTGGCAACAGATCTCGATCGGGCCGGCATGGACGAGGTTGCGATCCGCTTCGCGCGCGCGGCGCGCGGCGCCGATGTCGCACTGCTGTACTACAGTGGTCATGCGCTTCAGTTCGGCGGAGTCAATTATCTGGCGCCGATTGACACGCAACTGACGGATGTCGCGGACCTGCGGCGTCTGGTGCGCCTCGACGACATCATTGCCGACCTACAGCAAGCCAAGAACTTGCGCGTTCTGGTGCTCGATGCCTGTCGCGACAACCCGTTTGCCAACGAACTCCGGCGCTCGCTCGGCGCCAGCCGAGCCGTTCCGCTCCAGCGGGGATTGGCCAAGTTGGACAACGCGCAAGGCATGATCGTCGCCTACGCCACCCAGGCCGGGCAGACCGCGGAGGACGGCGATGGACGCAACAGCCCATACACCACGGCGTTTCTCGCGAACATCAAGGCACCGGAGGAGATTGGGACAATCTTCCGCAGGATCAGCTCGGACGTCTATGAGTCGACCAAGCACAGTCAATTGCCCGAACTTTCCCTGTCGATCATCGGGGAGTTCTACCTGCGTGGAAAGGTGGAGGTCTCGTCGGCGCCTGAGCAGTCCGGCTTGTCCCGAACGTTGCTTGGCACGCAGTTCAATGCCGACGAAGTCCCCTTCCTATGCGATCAATGCCGTGCGCAGATCAAGGCTGCCTTCGCGGGCAAGCCATTGCATTCCGCTCTGGTCGTGGCGATCGACGGGGGATATTACTGGTCGACGGCACGACGCACCGCTCTGGAGGCACGCGCCAACGCGCTGGCTCTATGTTTGAATGCCAACCGGCAAGGCTGCCTCGTCTATGCCATCGATGGCCGGATCAGCTGGGACGAACCGCCGCCGCCCCTTCCGATCGAGCCCTGGTTTTCATCGAGCTCCGGCGTAGCCCGGCCCTTGAACATCCAAGACATCGGCGCGATTCATGCGAGCGATCGGGACAAGGTCGCCCGGCTCTATCGGGAGTTTCACGGCAAGGCTCTCGCCGTCGGGCCGGACTGGCAATGGTCTCTAACTGGCCGGGCCGACTCCGATAACGAAGCTGCTCGTATCGCATTGCAGAGATGTGGCTACATCACCCATTCGCCGTGCCGTGTCGCCGCGATTGCCGATTCGTTAGTCGTCGACCGCAACCTCCTCGATTTTGTGCCCCGCTCGATACCCGCAAGACCCCTGACGCAAAACGTGACGGGACCCGACTACGCGCTGACGGGACCGCAATTCCGGTCAAGCGAAATTCCATTCGTCTGTGATCAGTGCCGCGAGCAGATCGAGCAGCAGTTGAGCGCCAAGCCGGGTCACACCGCGCTCGCCATTTCCTTGTCCGGAGGCTTCTGGCCGACATGGGGGCGGGGCAGCGCAGAGGAGGCTCGGACGCGCGTCCTGGGCGCATGCCTAGGGGCCAGCCAAACAATGTGTTTTGTCTATGCCGTCGACGGAAAGGTGGTGTGGAAGGAAGCTCCGCTGGACGTTCCGCCAGCCCCCTGGTTCAGTCACGCAGGCGAGACACCGCTGGCGGTCGCCGATCCCATCTTCTCGGAAAGGGCACGGACGTACGTCGAGAAGTTCTATTCTCCCGCTTCCGGCCCAAAGGCGATAGCCTACGGCGAAGGTGGCTTTTACGGCTACGGGTATGGCGCGCTACTGAGATCCGAGAACGAGGCAGCGCGCCTGGCGCTTGAACGTTGCGGATTCCTGGTCCAGGCCACATGCCGTGTCATTGCGATCAACGATAGCTTCGTCGTCGACACTGACGCGATTGCGCGCCAGCGCCATTGAACTCCAGCGGCACTGGGCGGCTGGACGGCATGAACGAGCACGGGCTCGCCATCGGCCTGCATCTCGTGAAGGCGCGACCGCGATCGCCCGGCCTCATTTCCAGACGTCGCAACTGAGGCGCCTGAACCGCCGCGTTGCGCACGCGATTGACCGGCTGCCGCCGCTCGAAGGCTGGGCCGCGCGGAAGCTCAGTGCCGAACAGACGTTCACGGCGCTGAACTTCTCCGCCTCACCGGCCTTCCACAACTACGGCAACGCCCAGACGCTGCACACCACCGTTGCCGAGCCGGTCAGGCGACAGCTCTTGATCGGCATCGGCGGCGATGCCGCCGCGCTCGATGAGGATATGCTGGACGTTGATTTCAAATTGTGGGTCGCCGGTGAAGATCTCCCGACAAAGCAGCTCAGGGGGCAGCTCGGCTTGGGTCGGCTATCGCCCGGCGAACGAGAGCGAGGCTATACCGCAAGGTCTGAGCCCCGAAGCGGATGGGTTTACGAGTGCACGCCCTAGTCGATCGACCTGAACATCCCGTTCCTCTGGATCATCGTCAGAAATACTCTTGGTGGCGCGTCGAGCATCCGCACGCCGACCGCGGGGTCGACGAACGGCTTACATTTTCCTTGCCGGCGGCCTATTCTTCTGGCGTCAGACGTCACCATAGCGGCCTCAAAGGGCAACGGGGGGAACGTCCCTTGCGCTATTTCTTCGAACACTACGCGTTCGACACTGACCGGCGCGAGCTGCTGCGCGGATCTGACGTGGTGCCTACGACGCCTCAGGTTTTCGACCTGCTCGATTACCTGATCCGGCACAGGGAGCGCGTCGTCAGCAAGGACGACCTCATCAACGCCATATGGAAAGGACGTGTCGTCTCGGACGCAGCGCTGACGACCCGCCTGAATGTTGCCCGGATCGCAATTGGCGATTCCGGCGGGGAACAGCGCCTCATCAAGACATTGCCGCGGAAGGGCTTCCGCTTCGTCGGACGAGTGCAGGTAGCGCAAGAAAGCAAGGGCGCTGCAGTCACCGACAACGGGATAGAACCGACAACGCCCACGCTCACTCTCCCGGATAAGCCCTCTATCGCCGTGCTGCCGTTCGAGAACCTGAGCGGCGATCCCGAGCAGGAGTATTTCGCGGACGGAATGGCGGAGGAAATTGTCACGGCCCTCTCTCGAAACAAGCAGCTATTCGTCATTGCCCGGAACTCTAGTTTTGCCTTCAAGGACAGATCTGTCGAGATCAAGCAAGTGGCTAGGGATTTGGGGGTTCGATATATTCTCGAAGGGAGCGTCCGGAAATCCGGTAGTCGCGTCAGGATAACCGGTCAGTTGATAGATGCAGCTTCCGGCACGCATCTCTGGGCTGACAGGTACGATGGAGCGCTCGAGGATATCTTTGAGCTGCAGGATCAAGTCGCCGCCAAGGTGGCTGGCGCAATTGCGCCAAGCGTGAACCAAGCTGAAATAGAACGTGCCAAACGAAAGCCCACCAGTAATCTTGATGCGTACGACTACTATCTGCGTGGGGAGGCGGCACATTTCGAATACACGAGGGACGCCACGGATCGAGCCATTGGTCTCTACGAGCGGGCGATTGCGCTGGATCCGCAGTTTGCACTGGCCAACGCTGCACTGGCAGCGACGTTGAGCACCCGCAAATCCTGGGGATGGAGTACCGATCCAGAATCCGACAAATCTCAGGCCATCGCGTACGCCAAGACCGCTTTGCGTCTGGAGAGGCAAGACGCTTTGGTGTTGGCGCGATCGGCACTGGTTCTGACATTCAACAGCAATGAAGTCGAACTGGCCGATAGTCTTCTGGATGAGGCAATTCACCTTGATCCAAACGGAATGTCGGGATGGATGTGGGGTGGATGGACCAAAACCATCTTGGGCGACTCGCGAACCGCGATTGACTACCATCAGCGCGCATTGAGACTAAGCCCGCTGGATGTGCGCATCATCTTCGCACACGAAGGATTAGCTTTCGCCCACTTCTTTCTCGGCAACTATAAGGAGGGGCTTGCGTTCGCAGCCAACATGTTGCGTCATCATTCGACCTACACGCAGGGCCTACGCATGGCAATGGCTTGTCATGCCATGTTGGGCAACATAGAAGCTGCACAAAAGCTCTGGCAGCAAGTTGCCCTTCTCTCTCCGTCTGATTGTTTGTCCGGGAGGCGAGAGCGCGCTCCATGGAGAGATCAGGACGTTGCGAGATTGGAGGAAGCCTATCGCCTTGCTGGAATGCCGGACTGAGCGACCGTTCGTCTGCTATTTGCCCGGCAGGGATCTTTCGTGAGGTCCGCCATAGCGCCGCCATAAGGGGTGCAGCGGACCTCGCACGCGCCCTGACTGCGGTGCGGGGTACAAGCTCTAGTCGATCGGCTTGAACGTCCCGTCCTTCTGGATCATCGTCAAGAACACTTTTGGTGGCGTGTCGATCATGCGGATGCCAACGGTGATGCTGCTTCCGCTGATCTCGAAGCGGCCGACGTCGTTGATGGCGCGCAACAGCCCCGCACGCGTCGGGTTCGGTCCGGCCTTCTCCAGCGCCGCGGCGGCAAGGCGCGCGGAGATATAACCTTCGAGCGACACGAAGTCCGGCGTCAGCGTCGGGTCGAGCGTCGTCTGCGCCGCCTGGTAGTCGGCAACGAGCTCTTGCGATGCGTCCCAGGGAAACGGCACGACCTGCGAGACGATGACGCCTTCGCCCTCGGGCCCGAGCTCCTTGGCCAGCGCGTTGGCGCCGACGAAGGAGATGTTGACGAAGGTCGGATTGAGACCGCTGCGGTGCACGAGCTTGATGAACTCCGCGCACGGGCCGTAGGTCCCGACCATGACGATGGCTTCCGGCTCGGCGCGCCTGAGCATCCGCCAGGCAGACGCAACGGCCTTGGTGTTACGCTCAAAGGTGCCTTCGGCCGCAAGCTCGAGGCCGCGCTTGGCGAGCGCGCGTTTCACGCCCAGGAGACCGTCGCGCCCGAAGGCGTCATCCTGGTAGAAGATGCCGATGCGGCTGAACTTGCGGTCTTCGGTGAGATGCTTGATCCAGGCCTCGGCCTCCGCGCCGTAGGAGGCGCGGATGTTGACGACGTTGCCGAGCTCCAGATCGCGCAGGAATTCCGCGCCGCTGAACGGGCCGATGAAGGGAATGTTCCTGAGGCTGGTGATCGGAATGGTCGCCATCGCGGTCGGCGTGCCCACCGCGCCGATCAGTGCGAACACCTTGTCCTCGTCGATCAGCCGCAGCGTCTGCGCCACCGACCGGTCGGGATCATAACCGTCATCGCGGCTGATGAGTTGCAGCTTGCGGCCATGGACGCCGCCCTTGGCATTGATCTCGGTGAAAGCGGCGACGATGCCTTGCCGCATGCGCAAGCCAAGCGCGGAGGAGGGCCCTTCAAGCGCCGCAGCCTGGCCGAACAGGATCGCGTCGGCGCTGACGCCGGCCTCCTCGCTTCGCGCCGTCGGCGCGGTGAGCGCGACCAGCGCGACGGCCAGAACGATGCATGTCGCGGAACGGACTCGTGTCATGACGAAGTTGATAGGGGATTTGCGGTAATTACGGGAAGACGATAGTTCCGCTGTTCTGAACAGCTCGCTAACCGCGAGGCTGACCGCACTCCGTATTACTCCGGTGAAATCCGTGCAGATTGTTTCCAAGATGCGGCGACTTGCGGGGTAACCGTTAACTAAGCCCCGCAGTCGCGTGTGGTCTCGCAGTGAAATTGTGCACTTCTTAACCGAGCTCCATGTCCCATCGGCGTCCCGACGGCTCAACCAGAAGTTCGATCCGTCACGCCAGAGGGACGGCTGAGAGAGATGGGCGATCGCGATCAGAATGATCAGGATCGGAAGCGCATGATCGGGCGATGGAGCCCTGCGAAGCTAGCCGGGATCTATCGTCCTGCGCTCGTCGCAGCAGGCCTAGGCGTCTTGTTCTCGGTGGTGGGCGCGGCCGCGGTCGGGCGCTGGGAGGACCGCGTCAACAAGGTCGAGTTCGAGAGCGCGGCCGAAACCGAAGCCATCGTCATGCAGAACGGCATGAACGAATATATCAGCCGGCTCGTGGCGCTGCGTACCCTGTTCGAGTCGGCCAACGAGGACGTCACCCGCAGCGAGTTCGAGACTTTCGCCGGCCGACTGTTCGAGCATCACCCCGGCATGCTCCGCGTCGCCTGGCTGCCGCGCATCAACCGCAAGGAGCGCGCCGAATACGAGGCCGCCGCGGTCGCGGACGGCGTGTCCGGCTATCGCATCAAATCGTTTCAGGGCCAAGGAAGCGATCAGGGCTTTGCGACCGCGCCGCAGGGCGAGGAGTATTTCCCGGTCTTCTATTCCACGCAGCCGAAGACCTCGCTCGTCTACGGGATGGACTATGCCAGCATTCCGGATCGCCATGCCGCGATCGAGCGCGCGCGCGACCATGACCGGATCGCAGCGCTGCGCACGCAACTCTACGAGCCGCGGGAAGGCGGCCAGTCGCCCAACGTCCTCGTCGTCGTTCCCGTCTACGCCAAGGGCACCTCGCGCGACACGGTTGCCGATCGCCGCCGCAACCAGGCGGGCGTCATCGTCGCCGTGTTCGATCTGCCGCTGCTGCTGCGCGCCATCCGGACCACGACGGCGGCGAGTCCCGCGATCAGCGTCAACGTCTATCCGCCCTTCACGGCGCAGATCGTCAGCCTCGAGCAGTCGCTGCCGGATTTCTCGTCCTCGGCAACCGCGCCGCAATCGATGAGCGACGTGTCGAAAAGCGTGCACTGGTCGGGTGGCTTGCGGATCGGCGACACCGATTGGCAGGTGCGTGCCGTGCCGACTGCTGGCGGTCCGCTGGAAACCGCCTATGATCGCGCGCTCACGGTGCTGGTTGTGGGCATGCTTCTGACGCTGTCGCTGGCGAGCTATCTCGTGCTCGCAAGCCGCAATTCGCGGCGGCTGTCGCTTGCCAACCGCCGGGTGCTCGAGCTCGCCCAGACCGACATCCTGACCGGCCTGCCGAACCGCGCCTTCTTCCTCGCGCGGCTGGACGAGATCAACCGTCAGATGCGCGAGGACGGGCTGACGTTCTCGATCCTGATGCTCGATCTCGACCGCTTCAAGAACGTCAACGACTCGCTTGGCCATGGCGCCGGCGACCTCTTGCTGCGCCAGGTGGCGCAGCGCCTGAAATCCGCGCTGCGGGCCAGCGACGTGCTGGCGCGGCTCGGCGGCGACGAGTTCGCGATCATCCAGGAAGGTTGCGACGATCAGCGGGTGTGCTCGACCGAGCTCGCAGGCCGGATCGCCAAGCTCGTCACCGAGCCGTTCTTCCTGCCCGGCCACCGCGTGGAGATCGGCACCAGCATCGGCATCGCGATCGCGCCGGAGCACGGCAGCAATCAGGAACAGCTGCTGAAGAAGGCCGATCTCGCGCTCTACCGCTCGAAAGGTGCAGGGCGCAACTGCTTCACGATCTATGATGAGGCGATGTCGGCCGATCTCGAGGCGCGCAACGTGCTCGAGGGCGACCTGCGCGACGCCATCGCGCGCTGTCAGTTCGAGCTGCACTACCAGCCCTTCGTCGACGTCGCCAACGCCGAGCGCCGCGGCTTCGAAGCGCTGGTGCGCTGGCGTCATCCGACGCGCGGGCTGATCCCGCCGGACCAGTTCATTCCGCTCGCGGAGGAGACCGGCCTGATCGTGGCGCTCGGCGAATGGGTGCTGCGGCGCGCCTGCGAGGACGCGGCGTCATGGCCTTCGGACACGCGAGTCGCCGTCAACCTGTCGCCGGTGCAGTTCAAGGAGGCCGAGCTGTTCGACGTGATCTGCGCGGCGCTGCAGGATTCCGGCCTGCCGCCGGAGCGCCTCGAGATCGAGATCACCGAGTCCGTCCTCTTGGAACGCGGTATCGAGAACCACGCCTTCATGGAGCGGCTCAAGAGCATCGGCATCGAGCTGGCGCTCGACGATTTTGGCACCGGCTATTCGTCGCTCAGCTACCTGACGGCGTTTCCGTTCGACAAGATCAAGATCGACAAGTCCTTCATCTGCAATCTCAGCCATCGGCCGCGCAGCTCGGCCATCATCTCCTCGATCGTGACGTTGGCGCGCGGCCTCGACATGTCGGTGACGGCAGAGGGCGTCGAGACCAGCGAACAGTTCGAGCGGCTGAAGGGGCTCGGCGTGAATTTCGCACAAGGCTATCTCCTGGGAAGGCCGCAGCCGATCGAACGGATGGCGCTTGAGGAGCGGGTCTCCGGCTCGCAGCTCGACGCGGCCTGAGACCGACCGCCGCGCAAAGGTCAGTCGTGCGCCACAGCATGATCCGGAAAAGTGTGGAGCGGTTTTCCGAAAAGATCATTGCTCAAACAACAGCCCAAAGCGGGATGACGATTCATCCTGATCTCATCGCGCTTTAGCGTGGGCCGGGCATGCGCGAAAAGCGCTTGACCCGGACATCCCCTTAATGGTCGGAAAGATCGTCCAGGGATGAAACCATCACAATGCGGCTTCCGTTCTTCTATGGCTGGGTCGTAGTCGCGGTGACCTTCGTCACCATGGCCATCGGCGTCAATGCGCGCACCGCCTTTTCACTGTTCTTTCCTCCCATTATCTCCGAGTTCGGCTGGGAGCGCGGCGTCACCGCGGGCGCCTTCTCGTTCGGCTTCGTGGTCTCGGGCGTGGTTAGTCCGCTGATCGGGCGGCTGATGGATCGCGCAGGCCCCCGCGCGGTGATGGAGGTCGGTGTCGCGCTGATGGCGGGCGGCCTCCTGCTCGCGCCGCTCACGAGCCAGCCTTGGCATCTCTATGTCACCATCGGCGTCATGGTCGGCGCCGGCAGCGTCTGCCTGGGCTATTCCGGCCAGTCGCTGTTCCTGCCGAACTGGTTCATCCGCAAGCGCGGCTTCGCCATCGGGATTGCCTTTGCCGGCGTCGGCATCGGTTCGGTGACCCTGCTGCCCTGGGCGCAGCACATGATCGAGCAGAGCGGCTGGCGCAGCGCCTGCACCGCGATGGGACTGTTGCTGTTGATCGCGCTGGCGCCGATCAACCTGCTGCTCCGCAAGCGGCCTGAGGATCTCGGTTTGCGGCCGGACGGCGACGCGGCGCTGTCGCCGAGCGCGGCACGGCCTGTTTCCAACATCGTCGATCCGGTCTGGGCCGGTACCGAATGGACGCTGAAGAGTGCGCTGCGCACGGCGCGGTTCTGGTGGATCGCGCTCGGCTATTTCTGCGGCCTGTACATCTGGTACGCGGTGCAGGTGCACCAGACCAAATTCCTGCTGGATATCGGCTTTAGCCCGAGCGTCGCAGTGTGGGCGCTCGGCGCCGTCAGCCTGCTCGGCATTCCCGGCCAGATCCTGCTCGGCCATGTCTCGGACCGGATCGGCCGGGAATGGGTCTGGGCGACAAGCTGCGCAGGCTTTGCGATCTGCTTTGCTGCGCTGATCGGCCTGAAATTCGAAGCCTCACTCTGGCTCGTCTACCTGATGGTGTTTACGCAAGGTGCGCTCGGCTACGGGCTGACCTCGATCATGGGCGCGGTGGTGTTCGAGATTTTCGGGGGTAGGAATCAGGGCAGCATCTTCGGCATGATCATGCTGGCCGCGCTTGCGGGCGGCGCGGCCGGGCCCTGGGTGACGGGCATCCTCTATGATCTTGCCGGCGACTACACGCTCGCCTTTGCCATCGCGATGGTCGTCAGCGGATTGTCGGCGCTGTCGATCTGGCAGGCGGCGCCGGGCAAGGTGAGGGCGGTCGCCGGCCGGCTGCACAAGCTTCAGCCCGGAACCGGCGCCCGATAAGTCGCCTCCCTTCGCAATTCCGCGGCTCGTCTTTGCGGAATCTTAAGCATGTCTCATCTTGACGAGCCTACGCCAGGTTGAGCCAACTACTTGGACACCATCGGACCGCTAGGCTCGCCGCCCTTGTCGCACCTTGCGACGCGCCCGAGTCCAACAATGTCGGCTGAGGATTGCCCTGCAATCGGAACTCCGGAAGTCCTGCTGGCTGCGCTTGAGCTGGCCGAGGACGGCGTTGTCATCGTCGATGCCGATCGCCGGATCACGCATTTCAACGCGGCTGCGCAGCAGCTCTGGAAGCTCCCGCGGGCGGACGCGCTCGGACGCGACGTCGGCGTCCTCTCGCTCAAATGCTTGCAGGCCGACCCGGTCACGGATGTCCGCGACGAGATCAGCCTCGTGCGTTGCGACGGCACGCGGCTCAGGGCGGCCATCTCGCTTTCGACCATCACTGCCGACGGCGCGACCCACCATGTCGTCTTCGTTCGCGACGTCACCGAGGAGGCCGAACGTCGCGTGCGGATCGGGCTGCTCAACGCGGTCTCCGACCAGACCAATCGCGCGGTGATCATCACCGATACCGAGCTGAATATCCGCTACACCAACGCGGCCTTCGCCGCTGTGTTCGGCTATGCCTCCGACGAGGCCAATGGGCGGCGCGTGAGCGAGCTCGTGGCCGGACGCCACACCAACCGCAGGGCGCTTGCAAGGCTCGGCAAACGGCTGATGGCGGGTGGCCGGGGCGGCGAAGCCGAGGTGATGCTCTACAGCAAGGATGGCGAGGAGATCTGGGTCGCTGCCAGGATCGATGCCTTCCGCGATCGCAGAGGCCGGGTCAAGCATATCTTCGCCCTGATCGAGGACATCACCGAAACCAAGCAGTTGCGATCGCTCCAGCAATTGATCACGTGCGCGCTTGCCGACGAAGTCCCGATCACCGAGATCGCCGACCGGCTGTGCCGGCGCGTCGAGGAGATCGCGCCCGATGTCGTCTGCTCGCTGCTTCATGTCGATGCCGCCGGTTTCGTGCATCCCCTCGGCGGTCCCAGCCTTCCCGAGGACTATTCGCGGGCGCTGGACGGCGTCGCGATCGGACCCGATGTCGGCTCCTGCGGAACGGCGGCCTACTACGGCAAGCCGGTGCTCGCGGTTGATATCGACAGAGATCCGCGCTGGCAGCCATACAAGGCGATGCCGCTGTCGATCGGCTTGCGCGCTTGCTGGTCGACGCCGATCAAGTCCAAGGAAGGAAGGGTCATTGCCACCTTCGCCTTCTACTACAGGGAGCCGCGCGCGCCGAGCCGCTGGCACCGGCGCATCGTCGATGCCTGCGTCAATCTCGGCGCGCTCGCAATCGAGCGCAAGGAAGCACGCGCTGAGATCGCGCGGCTCGCCTATCACGACATCCTCACCGGCCTGCCGAACCGCGTGCAATTGCGCCACCTGATCACGGCCGCGATCGACGATTGTCGACCCGGCAGCCATGTCGCGCTGGCGTTTCTCGATCTCGACCATTTCAAGGACGTCAATGACACGCTCGGCCACGCCGCGGGCGACGAGCTGCTGGTCGAGCTGGCGCATCGCCTGCGCGCGCAGATCGAGCCCAGCGACATGCTCGGCCGGCTCGGCGGCGACGAATTCGTCATCCTGTTGCCGAACCGCGACGCCGAAAGTGCCGCGCGCGTCGCGAGCCGGATCACCCAGTCGCTCGCGGAGCCGCTGCGGCTAGGCGCGCGGCAGATGCAGATGTCCGCCAGCATCGGCATCAGCCTCTATCCTGATCACGCCACCGATATCGACACGCTGATGCAGCAGGCCGATGCGGCGATGTACAACGCCAAGCAGGCGGGACGTTCCACCCATCGCTTCTTCTGCGCCGACATGAACGGGCTGACCGAGCAGCGCCTCGCTCTCACCGCGGCGCTGCGCAGCGCCATCGCCGAGGACAAGCTCAGCCTGCGCTACCAGCCGCAGATTCGCACCGCCGACGGCGCGATCCATGGCGTCGAGGCGCTGGCGCGCTGGCATGACGTTGATCTCGGCGACGTTTCGCCGGCCAAGTTCATTCCGCTCGCCGAGGAATGCGGCTTGATCGAGCAAATCGGGCTGTGGTCGATCCGCGAGGCCTGCCGCCAGATGGCAGGCTGGCGTCGCGCCGGGCTCGACATCCCCAGCGTATCGGTCAACCTCTCTCCGATCAATTTCCGCAACCTCGTGCTGGCAAAGCATGTCGGAAGTGTCCTCGCAGCGCATGATCTGCCGCCGGACGCGTTGATGCTCGAGATCACCGAGGGCGCGTTCATGCAGGAGCGGGCGGTTGCGCTCGAGACCATGAAGGCGATCCGCGAGCTCGGCGTCGGGCTGTCGCTGGACGATTTCGGGACCGGCTATTCCAGCCTGAGCCGGCTGGCGCATTTGCCGATCCGCGAGCTGAAGATCGACCGCAGTTTCATGCGTGATATCGAAGCCGACGCCGGTGCGCTCGCCATCGCGACCGCTGTCGTGCGCGTTGGTCAGGGCCTTGGCATGACCGTGGTTGCCGAAGGCGTCGAGACCGAGGCGCAGCGCAAGGTGCTGGCCGAGCTCGGCTGCGACGTCGTGCAGGGCTTCCTCTACGCCCCGGCGCTGACACCTGTCGCGTTCGAACGCTGGCTGACCGACCATGGCGCCGACAGAGCGAGGGCGATGCGCGACCATCTCGATCGCGCGCAAGCCGATGCCGCGCCAGTCAAGCGCACGGCCTGACGGCAACAATGCCCGGGCCGTGTGCTCATCAAGGCAATGTCGCTTTCTGACGGCCAAGTAGAAAGTAGCCGCTCCGATTGAGCTTTGCCGGTTTTGACCCGAACGGGCAGGCAACGGCCACAGCACGAAGAACATCGCTTCATTGATTCAGATCAAGACCGCGCCTGTCAAAGGCCCACTACGGTCGACCGGATCAATCCCGTGGCGATTTCAGATGCGCGGATTGGAGAATCCATGAGCTAAATCTGTCGATCACAAGGAGGGTGAAATGAGCCGTGGCATGCCATCGATGACTGCGCTCCTTGGAATGCTTGCCCTTGCGGGATATCAGAACCGGGACAAGCTGATGGAAATGTTCAACAACGCGACGGGCGCCTCGTCCAAGCCCGGCGGCGGACAGCCGCAGGCGCAAGGCGATTTGTCGAGTGTCTTCGGCGGTCTGCTGGGCGGCGGAGGCGCCGGAAGTCTTCTTGGTGGCGGGCTCAACGAATTGTTCGATCAATTCACGAAAAACGGACAGGGCGAAGCTGCCGAGTCATGGGTGGGGCCGGGCCAAAACAAGGAAATAGCGCCTCCTGAGCTCAAGCAAGCGATAGGTCAGGATGTTTTGGCGACGCTGGTAAAGCAGACCGGACTGTCGCAGGAAGAACTCCTTGCCCGACTTTCGCGGGAGCTGCCGACAGCCGTCGATAAATATACGCCGGATGGTCGTTTGCCTCCTCGGGACGCCTGATCACCGCATAGGGAAACAACAGGATGAGCATCGTATGGACCATCATTGTTGGATGTCTGGCGGGCGTCGTTGCGAAGATCATCATGCCCGCAAGCACTGAACCCGTTGTCGGAGCGGTCATCCTGCTGGTGATATGCGGATTCTTTGCCGGGAAGCGTCGAGCTGGCTGTTTGATCTGATCGGCCATGGCGCTTCCTCAAACCCCGGATAAACACGGGTTGCTCGACTCTGTCGCCAGCCCATTTGAGCTACTGAAGACCGGGATTCGGCAACTATATGAGGGCGAATCTTCCGTCGGCGTGCGGTTCAGGTACGCCTTGCTCCTGCTCGATGCCGTCACGGTCTTGTTTATCATCGTGACATCGTTCCTGCCTCGCAGCCGAGCCATTGAATCGCTCGACCTGGTGTTCGGTGTCCTGATCCTTGCGGATTTCTCGGCGCGTTTGATTATCAGCCGACATCCGCTGCAGGAGTTCGTCCGTCTGTCGACATGGACGGATATCGTCGTGATCATTTCATTTCTTGCGCCGCTTGCCGGAGAAGCTGGCGGCTTCCTGCGCACGCTTCGAACATTGCGATTGCTCCGCGACGTTCGGATGGTGGCGCGGCTTCGCACCGACAGCTCCTTCTTTCGGCAAAATGAGGAAGTTGTCTTTGCCGTGGCAAAGCTCGCCGTATTTATCTTCGTGATGACGGGCGTTGTCTACGAGACTCAAGAATCTCACAATAAACAGATCGCCAATTACGCCGATGCGCTCTACTTCACGGTCACGGCGCTGACCACGACCGGCTTCGGCGACATCACCCTGCCGGGAACGACTGGTCGCCTGATAACCGTTGTCATAATGATCTTCGGCGTGACGCTTTTCCTGAATCTCGCCAAGGCCCTGTTGGCGCCGGCGAAGGTGCGGTTTCCGTGTCCGGTCTGCGGCCTGCAGCGCCATGATATCGATGCCGTGCATTGCAAGGCGTGTGGCACGGTATTGAACATTCCTGACGAAGGCTCCGACTAGTCACATGCCGCCATGGTTGCAGAAGGCGTCGATGCCAGGGCGCAGCGAGCTGCATGTCTGAGCGGCCGTTGGTGACAATGCCGAGTTTGAAGGCGTTATGCCGAAGATCACGCAAGAGGTCAGCCGCTCCCTGCCGCAGACGACACTGTTTGGGAAATGAGAGCAGATAATCGCTGAGAAGGTTGTCGCAGGCGTGACGTGCTTGCGGAAACTCCTGGCTCAAGGCTTGGTAGACCTGATCCTTCCAGACTCTACCGCGCTCTTCGAGTTGAATGAAACGTTCTGCGAACCGGCAGGCGTCGGCTTCTCGCATAGCCAGGACTCGCCGTGCCTGGGAAAGGATGAAGACTTCAACACTGGCTGTACGATCATGGAGCGTGCCCTCCAGATCGAAGAAGACTGCACACTGCATTGCAACTCGATACAATAATGTATTGAGTTGCGGGATCTAGATGGTCACGCCGCACGTTTTCCGGCCCCGCGGCGTGTTCGATGTCATGCGGCGAACGATTTGAGGTCACCATGAACGAGCATGCGCAGCCGGCAGCAACCGATCCGCTGTTCAATCCACTGGCCCCCGACTTCATCAGGGATCCCTATCCCCATTACGAGCGGCTGCGCGCGGTCGATCCGATGCATCTGACCCCATTCGGCTCGTTCGTCGCCAGCCGTCATGCCGAGGTGAGCCTCGTGCTGCGCGACAAGCGCTTCGGGAAGGATTTCGCTGAGCGCTCGAGGCGCCGCTACGGTCCTGAGATCATGGAGGAGCCGGTCTTCCGGAATTTGGGTCACACGATGCTCCAGGCCGATCCGCCGGATCACACCCGGTTGCGCGGTCTCGTGGTCAAGGCCTTCACCGCGCGGCGCGTGGAAGACATGCGGCCGCGTATCCAGGAAATCGTCGATCAGACGCTCGATGCGATGATCGATCGCGGTCAGATGGACCTGATCGGGGATTTCGCCTTCCGTCTGCCGGTCACGATCATCTGCGACATGCTTGGCATCCCGGAAGAGCACCGCGAGGGGTTCCACAAGGGTTCGAGCGATGGTGTGCGAATCCTGGATCCTGTTCCCATGACGCCGGACGAGATCAAGCAGGGCAACGCACGCAACCTGATGGCGCAGATGTATTTCCACCAATTGTTCGAGCTGCGTCGCCGCAATCCGGGAGACGACCTCACGACCCAGCTGGTGCTGGCCGAGGAAGACGGCAACAAGCTCACCAACGAGGAATTGACCGCGAACATCATGTTGCTGTTCGTGGCCGGTCACGAGACCACCGTCAATCTCATCGGCAACGGCTTGTTGGCCCTGCACCGCAATCCGGACCAGCTCGCACTGCTGAGATCGCGGCCGGAGCTGATCACCAACGCGATCGAGGAGTTCCTGCGCTATGATTCCTCGGTGCAGATGACCGGGCGCGTCACGCTGGGGGATATCCACGATCTCGGCGGCAAGCGAATCCCCAAGGGCGAGAGCGTGCTGTGCCTCCTGGGCTCGGCCAACCGCGATCCGGCTGTCTATCCCGATAGCCCCGAACGCCTCGACATCCTCAGAGACAACGTCAAGCCGGTGTCGTTCGGTGGCGGCATCCATTTCTGCCTGGGCGCCCAATTGGCGCGCATCGAGGCCGAGATCGCCATCAACACCCTGCTCAGGCGGCTGCCGGACTTGCGGATCGACGATGTCCAAAACCCCGAATGGCGGCCGACCTTCGTCCTGCGCGGTCTGAAGCGGCTGCCGGCGAGCTGGTGATAGCCCTCACTGCTGTTTCTGGGAGCCCCCTCCTCATCCTGAGGAGCCCGCCTAAGGCGGGCGTCTCGAAGGATGGCCGCGGGCGGGAGCGGGGCCTCTACGGTTCGAGATGGCGCTTAGCGCGCCTCCTCACCATGAGGGTCTGATTGAGCACCAGCGTTAACCTCCGCGCGCAACAGTCGCTGTGACATTGCCACACTTGCCCCTATATAAGGGGCAGTTCCGGCGCGGCTTAGGCTTCGATTTGGCTTAGACGTAGGCTTGGGTTTGGCCCGGGTGCCGGTTTTGGCCGAGGGGAGACCCGTGCAGACGACGCTGCTCGGATTGGCGATTGCCTTCATCATTGCGCTGCTGGCCGCGCTGATCGGGCCTTACTTCATCGACTGGAACCAGTTCCGGCCCCAGTTCGAGGCGGAGGCGAGCCGGATCATCGGTGTCCCGGTGCGGGTGGCCGGCCAGCTCGATGCGCGGCTGTTGCCGGCGCCGACGCTGCGGCTGCGCTCGGTCACCTTCGGCGGCAACAACGACCTCGGCAAGCTGCGCGCCGACAAGCTCGACGTCGAGTTCAGCCTCTCTTCGCTGATGCGCGGCGAGTGGCGGGCCACCGAGCTCACGGTCAACGGCATGGCGGCCGACCTCGGCCTCGATGCCAAGGGCCGGGTCGACCTGCCGTCCACGGCGAGCGGCACCTTCAACTTCGCCTCGCTGGCGATCGAGCGGCTGAATCTCACGGGCCGCATCGCGCTTCATGATGCCGCCAGCCGCTCGACGCTGGAGCTCAGCGACATCGCGTTCGCCGGCGACGTCCGCTCGCTTGCGGGCTCGGTGCGGGGCGATGGCAACGTCACCCTGTCCGGCACGCGCTACCCGTTCCGAATCTCCTCCGGGCCGAGCCCCGACGGCACCGCCACCCGTCTCCACATCAATATCGATCCCGGCGAGCGCGCGATCCTGGCCGATCTCGAAGGCGTGCTGGCCTTTGACGGCCGGCTGCCGAAATTCGACGGCGCGCTCACGCTGGCCGTGCCTCCGCCGAAGGAAACGTCGAAGGAAACGTCGAAGGACAGGCCGGCAGCCCCCGCGCCGACGCCGTGGAAGCTCACGACGAGGCTCAAGGCCGATCCGTCGCTCGCAAAGTTCGACCAGATCGATGCGAGCTTTGGCCCCGAAGACACCGCCCTCAAGGTTGCCGGCGTCGGCGACCTCAAATTCGGCGCCGCACCCCTGCTGCGCGCGAATTTGTCGGCGCGGCAGCTCGATGCCGACAAGCTCGCGGCCAAGGACAATACCGAGCCGCTACGCATCCTGCCGGCGCTGCGCGCAGGGCTCGCCGCGATTCCGCAGGCGCCAATCCCGGCGCAGATCTCGTTCAGTTCCGAGCAGATCATGCTCGGCGGCCGGCCGCTGCAAAACATCGCCGCGGAGTTGCAGACCGACGGCAGGTCCTGGACCTTCCAGCGGCTCGATCTGCGCGCGCCGGGCATGACCCAGGTCGCGCTCAACGGCGCAACGCCAGGATCGGACAGCTTCAGCGGCCGGCTCAGCATCGAATCCTCCGATCCTGATACGCTTGTGGCCTGGCTTCAGGGCCGCAGCGAGATCAATCGCCGCAGCACGAAGCCGTTGCGCCTGAGCGGCGACGTCACGGTCGCCGCCAACCATCTCGCGATCGACAAGCTGAACGCCGAGATCGAGGGTGGCGCGGTCGAGGGCCGCATCGCCTTCGCGCAGACCGCTGCCAACAAAGGCTCGCGGTTTGATGCCGAGCTGAAGGCCGACCGGCTCGACCTCGACGCCGCCGCAAGTTTCGTGCGCGGCCTTGCCGGGCCGCAAGGCGAATGGCCGGACGAAGCCAAACTGTCACTCGACGTCGGCCGTGCGATCTCGGCTGGGCAGGAACTGCGGCCGTTCGCCGCCAAATTCGGTTACAGCCCGGCCACGCTGGCGCTAGAGCAGTTGCAGTTCGGCCAGGCGAGCGGCGTGACGACGGAAGCGAGCGGCAGCTTCGATCGTGCGCATGCGACCGGCAGGCTGACGCTGAAGTCGGCGGCCAATTCCCTTTCTCAGCTCACGGCCCTGATCAACCCGATCGCGCCGGCGATTGGCGCGCGCTTTGAGCGCCTCGACGCGCTGCCCGGGCCGGCGCGCCTCAAGCTCGACCTGAACCTGGACAAGAACGCCGAGCATGCCGACCGCACCAATGCGCGCGCCGCGCTCGATCTCGAAGCGCCGCAATTGAAGGGAACGGCGACGCTGTCAGCGCAGACGTTGGTGGCGGCGATCAACGGGCTCGACCTCGACAGGCTGCGCAACAGCGACTTCACGCTGGAATCAAAACTCTCCGCGCCGCAGGCGAGCTCGCTGTTGACGCTGTTCGGCCTCGACCGCGTGGTCGCGGCGGGCGAGGGGGCTTCGCAGGCAGAAGGCAAGGTGAGCGGCGTCTGGGGCCGGCCGCTTCAGCTCAACGCGAAGATCGCGGGAGGCGGACTGGATGCGGACGCGCAGGGCAGCGTCGAATTGTCCTTGCCCGATCCGAAGGCCAGCGTGAACTTGCGCGTGCTCAACGCCAACCTCGCGCCGCTGTTCGGGATCGGTGCGGGCGAGAAGTCAGCACAAAACGTCAATCTGTCCTCGCGCGTGACCTTGTCCGGCAACAGGCTGATCTTCGATGATCTCGACAGCGCCGCCTCGGGCTCGCACTTGCGGGGTCGTCTCGCGATGACGCTGGACCCGGAGAAAACCATCGATGGCGAGGTCGGGCTCGATACGCTCGATCTCGTGCCGGCCCTGGCGGTGGCCATCGGGGCGACCGGGCGCGACGCAGACCAGCCGCTCGCGGCGGGGCTTCTCAACGGCTGGCGCGGCCGCATTGTCTTCCAGGCCCTGCGCGGCGGTCTGCCCGGTGGCGTCGAGATGCGGCCCTTCAGCGGCGCGATCCGCAATGACGGCCAGTCGCTGGCACTGGATTCCCTGAAAGGCGGCATCGGCGGCGGCGAGATGACCGCAAGCATCGATGCACGTGACAGTCCCAACGGGCTGTCGCTGAACGCGCGCATCCAGCTTGCCAATGTCGATGCGACGGTGCTGCGCTATCGCAATCTCACGATGCCGAAGGGCCGCGCCTCGGTGCAGATGGCGCTGTCGGCCCAGGGCCGCAGCATTGCGGCGCTGACCGGCGCGCTCGCCGGCAACGGCACCGTGACGCTGGAGTCGGCCGAGCTTGCCGGGCTCGATCCGCGCGCCTTCGAGCTCGCGATCCGCGCCAGCGATGGCGGCCAGGTCGCCGACGACTCAAGGCTCAGGCAGCTCGTCGAGTCTGCGCTGTCGGCAGGCCCGCTGAGGATCGGCTCGGCGCAGATCCCGTTCACGATCCGCGACGGCCGCCTGCGCGTCGGCGCGACCACGCTAGAGGCAAAGAACGCCCGCGCCATCGTCTCCGGCGGCTATGACATTCCCGCCGACCAGGCCGACATCCGCGCCAGCCTGACGCCGATCATGACCGGCCTCTCCGGCGCGCCTCCGGAAATCCAAGTGTTCGCGGCGGGCCCGCCGGACAAGCTCAACCGTACCGTCGATCTCACGCCGCTGTCCTCGTGGCTGGCGGTGCGGACGATCGACCGCGAGACGCGGCGCCTCGACGCGATCGAGCGCGGCGAGCCGCCGCCGGCGACCGCGGCACTGCCGCGACTCGTGTCACCTGACGCAGCGCCCGAGCCGCCGCCGGTCGACGTGCCGATGCCCGGCCGCGATCCTCGACGCGCCCAGCCCAAGGCTAAAGTCGAGCCCAAGGCCGCGCCGACACCGCGCTCGTCACTGGCTGCACCGGGTCCTTCGGGCCCTTCGATTTCAAGCCCGCCGATCGCGAGCCAGCAGGTGGCGCCGCTGCCGCCGCCGATCGAGGTCAGGCCCGCGCCCGGTCCTCCGCCGCCAAGGCCCAAGCCGAAGCCGCCGCTGGTCCTGGTGCCGCAGTCCAATCCGTAAAACTCGCATGCTGGCGCAGGCGTGGGGCGTTGCGCGGGCGTAAAGCCATTCGCGTAAACTTTAGCGAATTTTGCTCGGAAAAACTGATTTGCCGATTTTACCGAATTCTCGCGTTTGACCGCTAGCGTGGTTCCCAGAGGAATTCGGCGTCCTGCCAAAGCGGACAGGACGGCCCGCCAAGAACTGGGGACATTCGCCATGAACGAAGCGAAATCGCTTCTGCAGGATCTGGACGACGCGATCGCGCGCGGCACCGACGAAAGCCGTGCACGTGCATTGTGGCATGCGACCGACCTGTTGATGACCGGCCGCTACAGTGCCGACGAGATCAGCATGTTCGGCGAGGTGATCGGCAAGCTCGCGGACGAGATCGAGGTGGCGGCGCGGGCGCAGCTCTCCGACCTGATGGTCGCCTGCGACCACGCCCCGCTCAACGTGCTGCATCAGCTCGCCTTCGACGACGAGATCGCGGTCGCCGGCCCCGTGCTGCGCGAGTCCGACCGGCTCGACGAGAAAACGCTGATCGAGAATGCCCTGAGCAAGGGGCAGGATCACCTTCTGGCGATCTCTCAGCGCAAGTCGATCGGCGAGGCCGTGACCGACGTGCTGGTCAAGCGTGGCAACCAGGAGGTCGTGACCTCGGTCGCCAGGAATGAGGGCGCACGCTTCTCGGGCTCCAGCCTGCTGCACATGGTGAGGCGCGCCGACGGCGATTCGATCCTCGCCGAGCAGCTCGGCCTGCGCAAGGACGTGCCGCGGCACATCTTCCAGCAGCTCATTGCGAAAGCGTCGGAGGACGTCCGCCGCCGGCTCGCGAGCGAGCGGCCGGAGATGATGTCTCAGATCCAGAGCTCGGTGACCGACGTCACCGGCGACCTGCAATCGAAATTCGGGCCGTCGTCGCGGACCTATTTCGTCGCCAAGCGCGTGGTGACGACGCAGCACCGCCAGGGCAACCTCAACCAGGATTCGATCTCGAACTATGCGCGCCAGCACCGTTTCGACGAGGTGCAGATCGGCCTGTCGCTGCTCTCGGCGCTGCCGGTCGACGTGATCGAGCGGGCGCTGATGGACCGCAATCGCGAGATGCTGCTCGTGCTGTGCAAGGCGCTGAATTTCTCGTGGGACACGACGATGTCGCTGTTGTTCCTCGGCGCCAAGGATCATCTGATCACTGCGCGCGATCTCAAGGACAACGAGCGCGAGTTCGGCCGCCTCAAGATCGAGACGTCACGCAGCATCCTGAAATTCTACCAGTCGCGCAAGAACAGCACCGCCGCCGATCCGACGGCAGGCCGCGCCGAACTCCAGATGCACTGAGCGCCATCGGGAAATCGAGAGGGGAGTATTTGCCATGTTGCCTCAATTCGGCACCGCAGCTCGCAAGAAACTCAACAAGTCGCTGAGCACCGACGCCGGCGGCGCGAAGCCCGACAAGGCCTCGGTCGACGCAGCGTGGCTCGTGCTCGAGGCCGCCAACGATCTCGGCGACCATGCCGCGGTGGAAGCCTGCCGCCGGGTGATCGACGCCGACCTCAACGGCACCGCCGCCGGCCGCTCCGACCTCGACCTCGTGCTGGATTATTTTCGGTAGGTCGAGAGAGCAGTCCAGAAGCCCGGATGGAGCGCAGCGCAATCCGGGACGGTCTGATCCGCCGGCACAAGATCCCGGATTTCGCTACGCTCCACCGGGCTACGCGCCCTTCTCGATAATCAGGGATTGTGGATGGAGCGAAACCCATCATCTCTCCCCCGATCAAGCACGCCACTGTCATCGTCCCTGGCTCCGGCTGGCGATCCCGGAGAGGCGGCGTTGATCTTGATCAATGGTTTGGGCTGAGAACCACATGCAATGACTGCTTCCGTCCGCGGACAGTTGGATCATGGCGATTTCCGGCCTCGTCTCGGTGCCTCACAGACTGCTTCCGATGCTCGATTGGATACCGGGCTATCGGCGCGAATGGCTGGTGCCGGACGCGCTTGCAGGTGTCGCGCTCTGGGCAGTGATGGTGCCCGAAGGAATGGCTTACGCCGGGATCGTCGGCGTACCGCCGATCATGGGGCTCTATACGATCGTACCGGCGTTGCTCGCCTATGCGCTGTTTGGCACGTCGCGCCAGCTCGTTGTCGGACCGGATACCGCGACCGGCCTGATCTCTGCATTGACGGTCGGCGCCGTCGCGGCGCACGGCACGACCGAGTTCAATTCCCTTACGTCCACCCTGGCCGTCATGATCGGGGTCCTCTTCCTGTTCTTCGGCATCGCGCGCATGGGATGGGTCGCGAGCTTTATCCCTACGCCTGTCATGCGCGGCTTCATCGAAGGCCTGGTCTACGTGACCATCATCGGCCAGGTGCCTCATCTGCTCGGGATCAGCGGCGTGTCCGGCAATTTCTTCGAAAAGCTCTGGCACGTCCTGCAGCATCTCGCGGAAGTTTCGCTCGCGCCGGCCCTGACCGGACTGTTGTGCCTCGCGGCGATGTTGTTGCTCCGTCATTGGGCGCCGAGCATTCCGGCGGCGCTCGTGGTCATGTCCTTGGCAACGATCCTGGTCGGACTGCTCGGAGGAGAGGCCGTTGGCGTACACGTCGCCGGCCATATCCCCTCCGGCCTGCCAGGGTTCACAATGCCAAACCTGGACGGTCCGGTCCTGCGCGAACTCGCGCCGGGCGCGCTTGCGATCGTCCTGGTTGGCTATGCCGAGGCTTTGGGCGCCGCGAAAGCGGCGGCCCTGCAGGATGGAAACGATATCGATCCGAACCAGGAGCTGATCGCTCATGGGCCTGCAAACATCCTGACCGGCCTGTTCGGAGGATTTCTCGTTGTCGGCAGCCTTTCGAAGACGTCGGTGGCCATGGCGGCTGGCGCGCGCAGCCAGATCGCCAACCTGATCGCCGCGGTATTCTGCTTCCTGACCCTGATCCTGCTGACACCGTTATTCCGAAACATGCCCGAGCCGGCGCTGGCAGCCATTGTCATTGCGGCGATGCTGCACCTCACAAAGCCGACCTACCTGCATGACGTGTTGGTCCGCAGCCGCTGGTCGTTTGCGGTCGCGCTTATCGTCATCACGGGCGAACTGACGTTGGGCGTGTTGCAGGGCATCGCGATCGGAGTCGTGCTGTCGCTCCTGAGGTTGATCTATCTGGCCAGCCGTCCCAAGGGCGCCGCGCTGGGACAACTGCCAGGCACGGAAGCCTACCGTGATGTCCGGGTTCATCCGGAAGCAATCACGTTTCCAGGGCTCCTGATCTGGCGCGTCGGCGGCGACCTCTTCTTCGCGAGCGTTGGTCACATCGGCGCCGGGCTGCGCGCCTCGATCGCGGCGCCGCCGCCGGTAAAACGCGTGCTCTTCGATCTCGCCTCGGTGGATTTCATGGATATCACCGGAGGTGATGAGCTGCTGCGGCTGGTCCGGGAGCTGCAGAAGAAGGGGATCGGCGTGGCATTCGTCCGCGTTCGTGATCCCATTCGCGAGGACATGCGGCGCGCCGGCATAGAAGCGGCCGTAGGGCCGGACGGATTCTATGAGCGCATCACGGACGGCGTGCGCGCCTGGCACCAGCGCGCCGGTGATTTCCCCTGCAGCGGTCGCAGCTCCGGGAGCCAATCATGAGAGTGGCCAATCTGCAGCCGCCGTCCACATTCTACCGCATGATCGAGGCGCATGGCGATCGTGCCCTGATCGACAGCTTCCTGCTGAAGCGGCCGTCCGTCAGAGAGCGCCTGGCGGCGGGCAAGGCGTTGCGAAAACAGGTTCCCCGCTCGGCGCAGGCTAACTTCGAGCCAGCAGCGAGGCGCGCGGATCCCGTCGACATTCTGGCGCAGCAGGATGCCGGCCGGGTCAAGGAGCTCCTGCCGATCAAATACGGCCGCATGCTCGAAAATCCCTTTGCATTCTTTCGCGGAGCTGCGGCCATCATGGCGAGCGATCTGGCGGGCCTGCCGATCTCAGGCACTGCCGTGGTTGGATGCGGTGACGCGCACGTCAAGAACTTCGGCGTCTATGCTTCGGCCGAACGTAATCTCATCTTTGCAATCAACGACTACGATGAAGTCTATGTGGCTCCGTGGGAATGGGACCTCAAGCGGCTGGCAGCGAGCGCGGCGGTGGCGGCGCAATGCCTCGGCGGTGACAGAGTGAAATGCGAACAGGCCGCCCGCGAATGTGTCGCCATTTATCGTGAGCGCATCTTTCGCTACGCTGAAATGGGCTATCTGGAAGTCTGGTATGATCGGATCGACGAGCGCGCCATTCTTGACGGCCTGCCGTCCAGGATGCGCCGTATAGCCCTCGACGTCATCGACAAGGTGCGACACATCCGGCCGCTCGAAAAGCTGACCGAGCAAGTGAACGGCAAGCACCGCTTCATCGAGCACATTCCCCTGATCGAGCGCACGACGCGGAGCTCATCCGGTACGCCCGCGCGGGTGTTCCTGGACCGTCTTCTCCAGGCCTACATCGATTCCATGACTTACGATCGGAGGCTGCTGCTGTCGCGTTACCAACTGGTCGATTTCGCGCGCAAGGTGGTCGGGATCGGAAGCGTCGGCACGCGGTGCTGGGTACTTTTGCTTCAGGGTGTCGACGAGAGCGACCCGCTCTTTCTCCAGATCAAGGAAGCACAACGCTCCGTGCTTGCGTCCCATGTCGGGATCAAGCTGCCCTTCGAGCACCAGGGGCGCAGGGTGGTGGTCGGCCAGCGACTGATGCAGGGATCGCCCGACATCTTCCTCGGCTGGGGACGGGCCGATGGACGGGATTTCTACGTTCGGCAGCTTTCGGAACTGAAGGGTGGGGCCGCACTCGAGGATCTGGAGTCGCTGCCCGACTATTGCGGCATGTGCGGCTGGGCCCTGGCACTGGCGCACGCCAAGTCAGGCGATGCCGCGACGATCGCAGGTTATTGCGGCAAGAGCGATGCACTAGATGACGCGATCGGCAAATTTGCGATCGGCTATGCCGGGCAGACCGAACGGGACTTCGAGTTGTTTGCCAAATCGAGGAGAACAGGCCGGATCAAGGTCGCATCGGTTCTTGCGTGACGTCTCCTCGCAGCAAGTGCCGGCCATATCGTGCCACCGGGATTTCGCGTCATCTTCGCCGGCCATCTGAGGGAGTTCTGCTATGCGCGATTCCGCTGACAGGGCAGGCGTGATGCACGCCCATTTGCGAACCCCGAGAGCCGCCGCGATCGCCGGTGTCGTGTTCTCGATCCTGCTCTTTGCAGTGTTTGTGCTGATGCGGCATTCGGTGCCGCGAGATCCCCTGGAAACGGGCGCCTGGCTGCATACCGGAGCTACCAACGTTTTGATCGCGTTGAATCTGGTGCCCTTTGCTGGAATAGCCTTTCTCTGGTTCGTCGGTGCGCTCCGTGACAAGCTTGGGGAGCGCGAGGACCAGTTCTTCGCAACCGTATTTCTTGGCAGCGGCCTTCTGCTCCTGGCGATGCTGTTTGCAGCAGCGGCCGTCGTGGGGGCGATCATCCTCGCGTTTCACGCCGCCCCCGAGGTCCTGGTCAATTCGGCGACGTTCCATTTCGGACGCGCGCTGGCCTACGGCATGATCAACATCTACGTGGTGAAGACAGCATCCGTTTTCATGATCACGACGTCGACGATCGGCGTCTACACCGGTTTCACGCCGCGCTGGCTGGCGCTTGGCGGATAGGTGATCGCGGCGATCCTTCTGATCGGCAGCTACTATTTCGACTGGAGCATCGTGGTGTTCCCGGTCTGGGTTCTCTTGATCAGCATCAGCATTCTGACCGACAAGAATGCCGCGGCGACCGGGCAGGTCCGATGACGGGCTAGACCTGCTGGGCCCGGTAAATCACGACGTCCTCGCCGCGATAGATCGTGTGCCGCTCCAGGCTGAAGCTGGATTTCTCCAGCACGCGACGGGATGCGTGGTTCTCGACGAAAACCAGGCCGATAAGGGACGGCAGCTCGAGCCGTGCCAGTCCGATGCTCGTCAGCGCGCTCGCGATCTCGCTCGCCAATCCCTGGCCCCAAAGACTGCGCTTGAACGTGTAGGCGATCTCGGTCTCGTCGACGTCATCCACGAGAATATGCCGAATTCCTGCCCGCCCGGCGAACTCCCCCGTCGGCATTCTCAGCGCCCAGAGCCCAAAGCCGTGGCGGTCCCAATGGGCCATGTTGACTGCGAGATAGGCCTTCGTCGCCTCGGGAGAGCGCACTCCGCCGAGATAGCGGGACACCTCGGGGTCGAGGTGCAGTGCGACCAGGTCGGCGAGGTGACCTTCATGCAGCCGCTCGGCGGTCAATCTCTCGGTGCTGAAGGATTGCATGGAAGCAGACCGCCGCGCGCCGTCCATTCAAACGCGCGCGACGAGATGCGCACGCGACGGCGCTGGCTCGAACCGGTCGGCGAAATATTGCGTCTCGTGCGCCACCAGTCCTTCGCGGAACTCCATGATGCTCACTGCATAGGACGGGATATCATCATAGCTGAGCGTGAATTCAGTCACCCAGAGATCGCCGCTTCCAACGATTCGCCGGACCGCAAAGCGCTTCTTGTTCGGCTGCACGAACCGGCTCTCCCTGATGTTATGCCGGCCACGGATTCGCTCGCCGGATTGCGGATAATCAAGCACGGCATCCTCGCGGTAGATGTCATGCTCGACGTCGAAATCGCCGGCATCCGACGCATTCCAGTGACGCTCCAGCGCAAGCCGCTTGGTTCGGTCATCCATATGAACCTCCTGCATGGTGGCGCCGAGCAAAGCACGGAAAAATGCGCCCGGCTAGCGAGCGTGCCGAACGCGCGGTTTCAAGTCTATCAGGCCCCGATCCACGAGCGTGCGGTGGAATCGGCGTTTCCGTTCGGAGGCCGATGCAAAGTAGGATGCTCCGCAATCGTCAAGCAAGCTTGCACGCGTAGCGAATATTGGGTCAAGCGGGAGACCCGCCCGTCGTAAGGCGACAGTTCCAAGAAACGCGATATCGAGGTCCGCGCCCCGTCCAGGCTCAAAGTGAGGGATGTTCAAAGCCTCGATCGCGTAAAATGTACGAAACGGACTCCGGCCGTCTCCCGGGCCTTCCAGGTGCCGATCGATCCGTCTCGTTAGCACGGGTTGATGGTCCCCATAGTGCACCACGAGAACAGGGCGCCCCGGAAAACTGCTTGCCAGCTTCTCCCTGAGCTTTTGCCAGGTCGAGGCGGTCTCCACGAGTCGCGCGTAATATTCAGCGTATCCGGCGTCGGGAAGGCTCGCCAATGCAAAGGCGCGCTCCCGCTCAAGCTGTCCGGGCGGCACAAGCCGCCGATTATGCGGACCGTGATTGAAGTTGGTCAGCACATAAAGAAATTGAGGTGACTGGTCGTTGGTAACCCTTTTGGTATGAGCGTCGATCACCGCCTGTAGAAATGTTGCATCGGAATTCGTCGCCTCGAAACGCCTGATGTCAAAGGGCAGCGGAAAGTCGTCGATGAAAATGCGTTCGTCGATGCCGATCGAGCTGTAAAATTCATCATAGTCGAGAAAGTTGCGGCGACAGCTCGATGTGAGTGTCGTCTTGTAACCGAGCGAGGCCAACGAGCGCGGCAGGCTGCTGTGGAACCGGCCGGCGCCTTTCCTGAAGAGGTAGTAGGCGCCCGAACCGAAACTGGCACTTGAAAGACCGGTCAGCAGGCTGAATTCGGACTGCCACGAGCCGCCACCGTAGATGTCCACGTTGAGGCACCCGGACTCCCCTTCTGCAGGAGACAGGAACGCTTCGAGGACCGGCTCGATCGGCAGCCCGAACATGCGCGGGTCGAAGACCGACTCGTGCTGGATGACGATAATGTCTGGACGGTCGCTGGAGCGCGCAGGCACCGCTTCCTTCAGCGGCAGCGGTTCGTTTGCGATATCGCTCAGAGCCAGCCCATTGAACTGTCGCCAGGACGCGGGGTCGACGAGCGAGGCCATGAAGGTGGAATAAAAGCACCGGCCTTGCGTCAGCGTCAGCCGCAAGGACGTGGCTCCCTTGATGGCGGAGACCTTCGCGAAGCCGATGAGCGCAAGGCAGAACAAGGGGATTCGAAAAGCGACGGAAATCGGAGATCCGGCGGCGTAGACCAGGATCGCGACGGAAGCGAAAGCGAGCAGGAATCCCGCGGCGAGAACACCCAACATCATGCGTGGGTATTGCAACACGAAGAACGGGACCGTGCCTGCAAACGCGAGCGGCACATCGGAAACGATCAGTTTGAGTGCGCTGTGTTTGAACTTCACGATCGATACACCGGCGATTGCGACTGCCAGCGTACCGGACAGCAGGATCGCTCTCTCGAAATCGGCAACGAAAACCAGCAGCAGAGCCGCGTTGAGGAAGAGCGCCGCGATCGCAAACAGCAGGTGTTCAACGCTGCGTTCCGTTAGCGCAACGACGCAGATGGTCGTCACAAGTGCCAAGGTCAAAGCCATGGGAGCAGAATGCCCTGAGCCTTCGATTTCTTCAATTCGGCTCTCAGGCTCTGATCGCCGCCCAGATCCTCCGCGGTCGGACCTCGGCGCTGATGCCGGGAACCGGCCGGGCATTGATCTAGCTCAATGGCTCGTGAGGGCGCTCATCGGAGAGGTGGCGTCGGCAGATATTACCGAATAGCATTGTGCGTCCCAAGGAGGGCGCGATGGACAGGATGGACCGGTATATCGCCCAGGCCAACATCGACCACTATCTCAGCCTCCTGAACAGCGCTGATCTCAGCGAGAAAAATCGCGATACGATCATGAAGCTGCTCATCGCCACCGAGGACGCGCTGAGCTACGATCTCGAGCAGCTTGAATTCGCCGAGCGCAGAGCGGCCACGGGCCGAAGTCGCGTGAGCTATCTTACAAATCTGCGAAACCACTTTGTCGTGGGGTCAGCGGATCGCGAACGAGCCGACAGGCTGCTTGCGAACTTCGAAATTCTCCAGCGTCAGCTGGAAGAGCTGTGTCACAGGATGCGTGAGAGAGTGAATTCGCATCACGCCTGACGGGCATCAGCCAGTTCGTGTGGCGCGGTCATGGTCGAGAGGTTGTTTGGGCGGCCCAGGGGCGGCGTACGTGCGCAAGAAGGCGTACGCCGCACGCCGGCCGGTACAATGGGGAAGAAACGACGCGGCTCGTCGCGGACAAGCGACGAGGCTCGCGCAAGCTCAATAGCAGGGCGGATAGGGATAGTAGCCACAAGCCCGGCGATAGCCATAGGCACCATAGGCTGCAGCTCCCGCCGCCGCCGCACCGTAATAGGCGCGCCGATGCACTCGGCGGTTGACGCCTGCAACGCTCATGGGCGTCAGCGGCCGCCCAACGCGCGCTTCGGCGCGATCAATGGACACGGATAGCGTCTCCGTGGGTGAATAGCGGAACGACAGAGGGGCTGCCGTCAGGAGCGCGGCACTCACGATCAGTCCAAGAAGTCTGGCATGTCCAGTCATTTGCTTTCTCCTTGCAGGACAATGAGAAGACCTGACATGCGACCGGGTCCCACCATTGATCGAAATCAATGCGGAACCAGTTTCTGTCCGGGTTGACGAGCCTTGATCTTGCAAGCCGGGCGCGACCCAGTGCCTTGCATGCAAGCCGGATGATGCATGCTGTAGCGGCTTGGAGTCGCGTTTGGCGCGATCGCGACGCTCGCATGATCGGGAACAGTGTGGAGCGGTTTTCCCTCGCGACCCAAGGCGGAACGCGTTTGCGCGGAGATCATGCTCAGACAACACCATAAGGGCCGATCGAAATTCAGCCCAATCTCATCGCGCTTTAGTCAGTTCAAGCGCGATCTAGTTCTCGGAGGATTTGATCGCGGTGCGCGAGAAATTGCATCTGCGTGCAGAGGAATGTTTCCAGGAGTGCGCGGGCCAGAGTTGTATCATGCCCATGATGTTTGAGGTCTTCGATACGCTGCTCTTGGTCCGAAACGCTCTGCTCGCCACGCAATAGGTGGCGCTCAGCTTGTTCGAGATGTTGAAGTTGCCGGGACCGATCCATCTTGCTCTCCTCGCCATAGGCGGAAGCGAAGTGGTCTCTCAGCCACTCGACGCCTATGGGCAGAGCCTTAGCCGGTGATAAGCAAAGGTTTAGCGCCGATTGCGGACTGGTCACAAGGGCGGAAAGTCGGAAGGCGATAGCATGGCGACTTCATATCGCCTGTGAACGAGTCCAAGGTTCAACTTGATGTCTGTTTCCCAGTTTGAGCGTCGCCGGTTCCAACATCCGCAAAATCGGCCTTCGTTCCAGTGACCCATCGGTTGACGCGAAACATTTTCTCACCCTGTAACTTGAGTTAATCGTGGGGCCGATCAAAGAAGTCGCGTTATGGAACCGATCAGCCGAATATCGGACCGCATCGACCATAAGACTGCCCGGTCGATCTGTGACGAGGTGGGCGACAGGTTGCAACAGGACCTATCTCGCGAAATGTCGCCCCTGCCGCCCTATCTCGAGCGTCTCGTCGATGAGCTGCGCAAACACGAGCGTCATCCAAATGATGGCGTCGAAAGCTGGCGCGCCTCGCGCGCCCGTTGACCGGAGCATGATCCGGGAACGTGTGGAGCGGTTCTCCTCGCGATAAACGCGAGACGCGTCCACGCGGAGGTCATGCGCAGACAACAACCTAGAGCGCGATGACGATTCAATCTCGTCGCGCTTTAGTTCATCTTCCTGCGGAGCCTCTCCGCGATCTGACGCTGCAATTCGGCGTATTCTTCCGCGACTTTGCGCGCGTCTTCGGTACGGTCCGTACGCTCTCGTTCCCGTGGCGGCTTCTGGTCTTCATCCTGATCCATCGGCTCTCCTCCGCGCCGCCCAACGGCAGAGGAAGGAGGTGGTTCCTATTGGCGACAGGTCTCCCCGCGATGAATGTTCCCCAAGTTGTGCGTCCGGCCGGTACGGTTCCGGCCGATCGTCGATCAATACGCCGACGGGGTTTCTGTGTTCCCCGCGTCGCGGCAGCTGCCAAGCCCCCCAGGATGGCATCGTGCCGGTGATTTGCCCGACGTGTCAACGGATTTTCCGAATCAAAAGGAGGGCGTCGGCCGCCGCCGGCTTACTTTGCATGGGGTTGTTTTCGAGATTTTTGGTTTTGGGGATGAAGGCTCTGCGAATGCGAGCCCGTTGAGCACGAAGAGCTACCCCGCGCCCAGCGCCATCGCGATGTTGTAGGTCGCAAGGCTCGCCGCATAAGCGAGCGCCAGCATGTAGGCGAAGGTGGTCGCCATCCATTTCCAGCTTCCGGTCTCGCGCCGGATCACCGCCAGCGTCGAGGCGCATTGCGGGGCGAAGATGTACCAGGCGAGCAGCGACAGGGCGGTCGCCAGCGACCATTTCGTCGCCAGCACCTGGCCGATCTGCTCGGCCGCTTCCTTGCCACCCTCGATGGCATAGACGGTGCCGAGGGCTGCCACCGCGACCTCGCGCGCCGCCATGCCCGGGATCAGCGCCACCGCGATCTGCCAGTTGAAGCCGACGGGCGCGAGCAGCGGCGCGATCGCCTTGCCGAGGATCGCAGCGAGGCTGTAGTTGATGGCGGGGTCCGCTGCGCCAGCCGGCGGCTGTGGGAACGAAGCCAGGAACCAGATCAGCACCATCATCGAGAAGATCGTGGTGCCGGCGCGTTGCAAGAACATCTTGGCGCGCGTGAAGATGCCGATCGCGATCGATTTCGGCCGCGGCATCTTGTAGTCGGGCAGCTCCAGCATGAACGGTGCCGGCGCATAGTCGCGCAGCATGAAGAACTTGATCAGGAACGAGACGAAAAGCGCGCTGATGATGCCTGCGGCGTAGAGGCCGAACATCACGAAGCCCTGGAGGTTGACGAAGCCCCAGAGCTGTTTTGCCGGAATGAAGGCGGAGATGATCAGCGTATAGACGGGAATGCGCGCCGAGCAGGTCATCAGCGGCGCGATCAGGATCGTGGTCAGCCGGTCGCGCCGGTTGTCGATCACCCGTGTCGCCATGATGCCGGGAATGGCGCAGGCAAAGCTCGACAGCAGCGGAATGAAGGCGCGCCCGTGTAGCCCGGCGCCGCCCATGATGCGGTCCATCAGGAAGGCCGCGCGCGCCATGTAGCCGAAATCTTCCAGCAGCAGGATGAACAGGAAGATGATGATGATCTGCGGCAGGAACACGATGACGCTGCCGACGCCGGAGATCACGCCGTTCTGCAGGAAGCTCTGCAACAGGCCGGCGGGCAGGGTGTCGTGCACGAACTGCCCGAGCGCGTCGAAGGAGGAGGACAAGAGCTCCATCAGCGGCTGCGCCCAGGCGAACACCGCCTGGAACATCACGAACAGGATCAGGGCGAGCACGATGAGGCCGCCGACGGGATGCAGCACCACGGCGTCGATCCGCGCGGTCCAGGTGTCGGGGCTAGCAGGCAGGCTGACGGTGGAAGCGATGATCCGGTCGGCCTCGCGCTGCGTGGCGCGCAGTTCGGCGACGCCGAGCGGCCGCCAGTTGTTCTCCTGGGGCTGCGGCTTCACCTGCGCGGAGATCTCGTCGGTCAGCTTGAGCAGATCGGCGGTGCCGCCTTTGCGCACCGCGATCGAGGTGACCACGGGTACGCCGAGCGCGTCGGCCATCCGCGCCACGTCCACCGTGATGCCGCGGCGGGTCGCGATGTCGAACATGTTGAGCACCAGCACGATCGGTCGTCCGGTGCGCTTGAGCTCGAGCAGGAGGCGGATGGTCAGGCGCAGATTGGTGGAGTCGGCCACGCACAGCACGAGATCGGGCTTCGTCTCGCCCGAGGCCTTGCCGAGCACGATGTCGCGGGTGATCTCCTCATCCGGGCTGCGGCCGCGCAGCGAATAGGTGCCGGGCAGGTCGACAACCGAGACCTGGCGTCCCAAGGGAGTGACGAAAAAGCCTTCCTTGCGCTCGACGGTGACGCCGGGATAGTTCGCGACCTTCTGCCGGCTGCCGGTCAACGCATTGAACAGCGAGGTCTTGCCGCTGTTCGGCGTGCCCACCAGGGCCAGATGCAGCAGGGGAGCTTCCATGGGATTAAAGGCCTGGGTCAGCGGTCCGGTCGCTCGTTACGCGACGATGATGGCCATGGCTTCGCGACGGCGCACCGCGATGGTGACGTTGTCGACGCGAACCGCAATCGGGTCACGGCCGACGATGCCCTCGTGCAGGATCTCGACTTTGGCACCCTCGACGAAGCCGAGCTCGATCAGGCGGCTTTCCAGCTCGACGTCCGACAGGGCCGAGCCCGCACCGTTGGCGGAAAGATGCTGGATGACGCCCGAATAGCCGCGTTCGGCCAGCCCCAGAGGCGAACCCGAGGGCAGGTGCGTGGATGTCTGCGGGAGCGTGATGTTGTCGTCGGTCATGCCCTGTATTTTCAACGGCAGCGAGACAGGTCAAGCGCGCTCACGCAGCCGGGACCGCACCTTAGAGTGATTATAAAGTGCGGCCTCGCGGATGCTTTACCTGACGGCTCCGGCCTATTGGGCCGGCACTTTTTGCTCGGGCAGGACCGCTGCAGCGCGGTTCTTGAAGTAATCGAGCACGAACAGCCGGATCGCGGACGACAGGTTGCCCTGCTGGCGATTGCCGTCGATCTCTCCGACCAGCTCCGACAGCGTCATGTTGCGCAGGCCGGAGATCTCCTTCATGCCATTCCAGAAGGCCTCTTCCAGGCTGACACTTGTCTTGTGGCCGGCGACGACGATCGATCGCTTGACGACGGGCGATTTCATGGCTGTTCCTCGCGCTCGATCCGATGCTGATCCAGGCGCTCCTTCGCTTGGGCCTCGCGCTTCTCCTCCGCCGATCGCTCGGCCTTGCTGCGGCCGAACTTCGTCCGGTTGGCCTCCGCCTGCTTCGCCGAGGCTTCCCGCTCGGCGCGCTTCCGGAAGCGGTTCAGGTTGATGACGTTCCCCATGCCGCGTCTCCATCACTCGATCCTCGGCGGGCGGGGTGAAACATGCGGAAATAAGGCGTTGCGCCGCGCTCCATGACACTTGATCGCCATTTGATCCTCGTCAATCGGCCTCTGGTACCATCAAACAATCAATTTCGCCCGGTCAGGGGCAAACACTCGCCTAGCATGCGCCAAGGCCAGAACATTGACGGTAATCAAATCCCCTTGCCCGGACCCCAAATTTCATGCCGTTTTTTCCTCCGTATCTTTACGGAGGCCTATCGAAATTCGGAAATCAGCCGGGATGGGTCATCTTTTCGGGCTGGACCAGCCGCTCGAACTCGTCCGCCGACACCAAGCCGAGCCGGAGCGCCTCTTCCTTGAGCGTGGTGCCGTTGGCATGCGCCGTTTTCGCCACCTTGGCCGCGTTGTCGTAGCCGATCTTCGGCGCCAGCGCCGTCACCAGCATCAAGGAGCGCTCCATCAGCTCGCGGATCCGCTTCTCGTCGGCGCGGATGCCCGATACGCAATGCTCGGTAAAGGAGCGCGCGGCATCGGCCATCAGCCGGATCGAATGCAGCATGTTGTAGGCGAGCACGGGCTTGAAGACGTTGAGCTCGAAATGCCCCTGGCTGCCGGCGACCGTGATCGCGGTGTGATTGCCGAACACCTGGCAGCACACCATGGTCATCGCCTCGCACTGGGTCGGGTTGACCTTGCCGGGCATGATCGAGGATCCCGGCTCGTTCTCGGGAAGGATCAGTTCGCCCAGCCCCGAGCGCGGGCCTGATCCCAGCAGGCGGATGTCATTGGCGATCTTGAACAGCCCCGTCGCTACTGAATTGATGGCGCCATGCACGAGCACATAGGCGTCGTTCGACGCCAGCGCCTCGAACTTGTTGGCGGCGCTGGTGAAGGGGAGTTTCGTGATGCCGGCGACCTGCTTGGCGAACAGCCTTGCAAAGCGCGGCTTTGAGTTGAGACCGGTGCCGACCGCGGTACCGCCTTGCGCCAGCGGATAGAGATCCTTTACCGCGACCTTCAATCGCGCGATGCCGCTTTCGACCTGTGCGGCATAGCCGGAAAACTCCTGGCCGAGCGTCAGCGGCGTCGCATCCTGGGTGTGCGTGCGGCCGATCTTGACGATCCCAGCGAACGCCTTCTCCTTCTTGTGCAGCGCGACGAGCAGCTCGGAGAGTGCAGGAATGAGATCGGCCGTGATCCGGCCGGCGGCCGCGATGTGCATCGCGGTCGGAAAAGAGTCGTTCGACGACTGGCTCATGTTGACGTGGTCGTTGGGATGCACCGGCTTCTTGGCGCCGAGCTCGCCGCCCAAGAGCTCGTTGGCGCGGTTGGCGATCACCTCGTTGAGGTTCATGTTGCTCTGGGTGCCCGAGCCGGTCTGCCACACCACCAGCGGAAAGTGGTCGTCGAGCTTGCCCTCGACCACCTCGCGCGCGGCGCGGATGATCGCGTTCGCCCGGCGCTGGTCGAGAAGGCCGAGTTCGCGATTGGTCTGGGCTGCGGCCAGCTTGACGATGCCGAGCGCATGCACGAGCGAGATCGGCATGCGGTCTTCCCCGATGCGGAAATTCTGCCGGGAGCGTTCAGTCTGCGCGCCCCAGTAACGGTCGGCAGGGACCTCGATCGGACCAAAACTGTCGGTCTCGATTCGGGTGGCAGAGCGGCGCGAGGGCCGGGTCGTCTTGTCCATGAGCGCATCCATTCTGCCGCGCGGAATGCGCGCGGCTTCTCGAGCTCATCTATATAGGTGGTTTGGCTGCGCTTGGGCGCTCGTGCCCAGCGAACTCGATCATTTCTTGCGGAAGCGATCCAGTCGGACGACCTCGGCGCCGCCTTGGTTGGGCGCGGTGGGTTCGTCCTCGGCTTCCGCCTTCTCGGCAGCCGGCGCGGGGACCGCGACAGCCGAGGGGGCAGGCGCCGCGGGGAGTGCCGCGGGCGGCACTTCCGCGACATCGGAGGTGTCGAACTGGAGGCCGAATTTCACCGACGGATCGAGGAAGCTCTTGATCGCACTGAACGGCACCACCAGCCGCTCCGGGATGCCGCCAAAGGACAGGCCGACCTCGAAACGGTCCTCGAGCACGGTCAGATCCCAGAACTGGTGCTGCAGGATGATGGTCATCTCGTCGGGGTATTGCGCGAGCAGCCGCGGCGACAGCTTTGCGCCCTCCGCCTTCGATACGAAGGTGATGAAGAAGTGATGCTCGCCCGGCAATCCGTGCGCTGCGGCATCGCTCAGCACCTTCCGCAGCACGCCGCGCAATGCGTCGCGTGCCAGCACGTCGTATCGGATATGATCGGTCGCCATTATGGATCCTGACTATCGGTCCTGTCGTATTTCCCGAGCCGGTGCCGCGCCGACTCGCCAGGCCGCAATGGTACCGCGCCCGACCGGCCAGAAGGAGTCCCCGCCCACGAGAAAAAAGGCGGGAGAAAAATGGAAGTGGAGGCTTCTGTTGCCAGGTGCCTCCGAACCCCGCCTAGCGGAGCTTAACCCGCTAGGACTTTAAAGTGGTCTTTCAAACTGCGTTACGCAGCCTGAGCAACCGGAGCAAAGTTGTCGTTGGCAACTATTGCAGTAGCCCGATAACGGCGGAACAATACCGGGAAAAAGCACGCCCTTTACGCCCTCGTCGATCCTATTTCGCCCCCGCCAAAGCCCGCTCTCGGGTAGCCCGCTGGTGGGCTTTGGTGGAGGCGCCGGGTACCGCCCCCGGGTCCGAATGGTTTATTGCGACGACCGTTTATTTCCATAGCCGGCAAGCCGGCACCCCCAATATAGGCGGCAAAGATCGGGAAAGACAGGGGTTTGGCGAGAGTTCCTTTGGATAGGTGCTGGCCGCCCGGATGGCCAGCCTTGGCGCGGGGATAGCGGCCCCCTTAAGCTGCCACGATGTCCTCGGATTCCGCACCGGCCGTTCAAGAGCCGGATATCCCCGTCAAGACCGACCCACCGGGCCTCTTCGCCCTGTTCATGGCCTTTGCCCGGATGTCGCTGGCCGGGTTCGGCGGCGTCCTGGTGTTCGCGCGGCGGGCGATCGTGGACGACCACCGCTGGATGACGGCGGACGAGTTCAACGAGACCTTCGCCCTCTGCCACTTCCTCCCCGGTCCGAACATCGTCAACCTGTCGATGGTGTTCGGCTCGCGCCTGCGCGGGCTTGCCGGCGGCGTCGCCGCCTTCGCCGGGCTGTTGGTGCCGCCGACGCTGATCATGACGGCTCTCGCCGTACTCTACGCCCATTTCGGCGAGCTCGAGGTTTTGCGCCGCACTCTTGCCGGGGTATCTTGCGCGGCCGTCGGGCTGCTGATCGCGGTGGTCTTTCGTATGATGACACCGCTGTTGAAGCGCGCCGATGCCATCGCCCTCGTCCTGATGGCCGCCGTGTTCGTCGCGATCGGCGTGCTGCGGCTGCCGCTGCAAGCCGTGTTGCTGGTCGCGATCCCTGCCAGCATCGCCATCACGGTTGTCCTGCGACGGAAGGTAGCAGCATGAACAGCGAGAATCCGATCTGGGCGCTGATCTCGACTTTCGGCCTGATGTCGCTGTTCGCGGTCGGCGGTGCGGCCGCGGCGGTGCCCGAGATGCACCGCATCGCCGTGGACGTGCATCACTGGATGACCGACAAGCAGTTCGCGGATGCCTTTGCGATCTCGCAGCTCTCGCCCGGACCGAACGTCCTGATTGTCACGCTGATCGGCTATGCGGTCGCCGGCATTCCCGGCGCGCTCGCGGCAACGCTCGCGATGTGCCTTCCGACCGCCCTGCTTGCCTACTATGTGAGCCGCCTCCTCAACCGTCCCAGCCAATCGCGCTGGCCCGCCATGATCCAGGCTGCGCTGGTTCCGCTGTCGATCGGCCTGATGGCGGCAAGCGCTCTGATCCTGGCCCAATCCACCACGCACACCGTGATTGCCGCGCTGCTGATGGCGGGCGTTGCGGTGCTCGCCTCGGTGTCGCGCGTCAATCCGCTCTGGCTGTTGCTTGCCGGGGGCGTCTTGGGTTTTGCTGGCGTTGTCTAATGAAAATCGCTAGGCAATGATGCTGGTGGGGATCCAATTCCATCCAATAGAACAACAGGGCTCGTGACTTACGGGGTCGCGGAGGAGACATGCATGGCCGACATAATGGGCCACTCGGCGACAACGACGCGAAACACATCGGTCGCCATCGGCATCGTCCTGCTGGCGCTCGCGCCGCAGATATTCGAATTCATCTGGTCGATTGGCACGATCTTCGGATGGGGGAGCGGGCGCGGCCCGGCGACCGTCCTGATCAGCCATGCGACCGCGCTTTTGGCTGGGGCGCCCGGCGCGGTCCTCGGGACGTTCGGCGCTGATGCCAAGAAGGCGCTGTCCTCGGACGTTCTGCTGGCGCTGATCTACTCCTATCCGCTGTTTGCGGTCGCAATCCTCACGCTCTTCATGACCATCCGCGCGCCGCAGGATTATATCGGCGGCATCGTGCTGATGGCGGTCGCGCTGTTCGCGTTGTGGGCGTCGAGTGACTTGCAGGGCATGCGCGGCTTCTCCTTCGGAGCCGGCACGGCGCCGCGCATGTTCGGCGGGCTCTTGGTAGTGCTGTCTGCGGCCATCGCGCTGACGGGACTGCTGACCGAGGGAGCGGGGCTCTCCCATTATTCGTGGCGCGGGCCGTTGTTCGTGATGGCGGCGATTGTCTTCTTCGCTCTGGCGATCCGCCCGCTCGGCCTCGTAGTCACGGCGTTCCTAAGCTTTTTGATCGCGGCGACCGGCTCGCACGAGACACGCTGGATCGAAGCCGCCATCGTCGGCGCCTGCCTGACGCTCGGCTGTGCGCTGCTATTCCCCTACGTCCTGGGATTGCCGATGCCGATGTTCCCGCGATTCCTGGTCCAGTGAGGGCGTGATGGTCGATCTCTTTGCCAACCTCGCTCACGGTTTTGCCGTCGCGTTTTCGCCGATCAACCTCCTGATGTGCCTGATTGGTGCGCTCGTCGGTACGCTGGTGGGCGTGCTGCCGGGCATCGGCACCATCGCAACCGTCGCGATGCTGTTGCCGATCACGTTCGGATTGCCACCGGTCGGCGCGCTGATCATGCTCGCCGGCATCTATTATGGTGCGCAATATGGCGGCTCGACCACCTCGATCCTTGTCAACATTCCCGGTGAAGCGACTTCGGTCGTCACGGCGATCGACGGCCATCAGATGGCCAGGCAGGGTCGCGCCGGTCCGGCGCTGGCGATTGCGGCGATCGGCTCGTTCTTCGCCGGCTGCGTTGCGACGGTCCTGATCGCCGTTCTCGGCGCGCCCCTGACCAAGCTCGCGCTGGCCTTCGGTCCGGCCGAATACTTCTCGCTGATGGTGCTCGGCCTGATCTTCGCGGTGGTGCTAGCCAAGGGTTCGGTGCTGAAAGCGATCGCGATGATCGTGTTCGGACTGCTGCTCTCGATGGTCGGCTCCGACATCGAGACCGGCGCCTCGCGCATGGCCTTCAACATTCCGGAGCTTGCGGACGGTCTCGGCTTCGCGACGGTGGCGATGGGCGTGTTCGGCTTTGCCGAGATCATCCGCAACCTCGATGCCGGCGCTGAGATGAACCGCGATCTCGTGCAGCAGAAGATCACGGGGTTGATGCCGACAAGGAAAGACCTGGTCGACTCGGCGCCCGCGATCGTGCGCGGCACCGTTCTTGGATCGATCCTCGGCATCCTCCCCGGCGGCGGCGCGGTCATCGCCTCCTTTGCCGCCTATACGCTGGAGAAGAAGATCGCGAAGAATCCGTCGCGGTTCGGCCGCGGCGCGATCGAAGGCGTCGCTTCGCCGGAGAGCGCCAACAACGCAGCGGCGCAGACCTCCTTCATCCCGCTGCTGACGCTCGGCATCCCGCCGAACGCGGTGATGGCGCTGATGGTCGGCGCCATGACCATTCACGGCATCGTGCCGGGCCCGCAGGTGATGCAGAAGCAGCCGGACCTCGTCTGGGGCATGATCGCCTCGATGTGGATCGGCAACCTCATGCTGATCATCATCAACCTGCCGCTGGTCGGCATCTGGGTGCGCCTGTTGCGCGTGCCCTATCGGCTGATGTTCCCCTCGATCGTGATCTTCTGCGCGATCGGCATCTACTCGGTGAACAACGCGCCGGTCGACGTCATTCTCGCGGGCGTGTTCGGCCTCGTCGGCTACTGGCTGATCAAGCACGATTTCGAACCGGCACCGCTGCTGCTCGGGATGGTGCTCGGACCGCTGATGGAAGAGAATCTGCGTCGCGCGCTGCTGATCTCGCGCGGCGACTGGAGCGTGTTCGTGACGCGTCCGCTCTCCGCCGTGCTGCTCGCGATCGCAGCCGCCCTCCTGGTGCTCACGGTTCTGCCGGTGTTGCGCGCCAAGCGCGACGAGGTCTTTACGGAATCGGAGAACTGAGGCCGGCGTTACCAACTTGCCAGTATTATCAACAGGGTAGGGCAGGGGCGGGGTGCAAGTTCCGCCCCTTGTCGTTTGCCGGCGGAACGCTCACTTTTCCGGGTATAATCTGTGCGAGGCAGCGAATCGCTGCTGTCGCAGCACGGGGCCGGCCGCTAAGTTCGCCGGCCTCCCAGAAGGCCCATAGCGCACGCACATGCACCAGTATCAGGACCTGCTCGAGCGGATTCTTTCAGACGGCGCCGAGAAGCGCGACCGGACCGGCACCGGCACGCTGTCGGTGTTCGGCCATCAGATGCGCTTCAACCTTGCGGCCGGCTTTCCGATGCTGACCACCAAGCGGTTGCCGCTGAAGGCGATCGTGCATGAGCTGTTGTGGTTCCTGAAGGGCGACACCAACATCAAATATCTGCGCGACAACGGCGTCACCATCTGGGACGAATGGGCCGATGCCAACGGCGATCTAGGGCCGGTCTACGGCCATCAATGGCGCTCCTGGCCCACGGCCGACGGGCGCAGCATCGACCAGATCGCCAATGTCATCGACATGATCAGGAAGAACCCGGACTCGCGCCGGCTGATCGTCACCGCCTGGAACCCAGCCGACGTTGAGAAGATGTCGCTGCCGCCCTGCCACCTGCTGTTCCAGTTCTATGTCGCGAACGGCAAATTGTCGTGCCAGCTCTATCAGCGCTCGGCCGACGTCTTCCTCGGCGTACCCTTCAACATTGCTTCCTACGCGCTGCTCACGATGATGGTCGCGCAGGTCACGGGCCTGAAGCCCGGCGACTTCGTGCACTCGCTCGGCGACACGCATCTCTATTCCAATCATCTGGAGCAGGCGCGGCTGCAATTGACGCGGACGCCGCGTCCGCTGCCGGTGATGCGGATCAATCCGGACGTGAAGGACATCTTCTCCTTCCGCTTTGAGGATTTCGAACTCGTCGGCTACGATCCGCATCCGCACATCAAGGCGGAAGTCGCCGTTTAGCGCATGATCCGGAAAAGTGTGCCGCGGTTTTCCGAACAGATCATGCGCGAAAAAGAAAGCGCGATGATGATTCAACCCGAAACCGTTGCGCTTTAGCCAATGTCGCTCAACATCCGCCGCGCGCGACCCGGCGAGGCCGGGCTCGTTCTCTCCTTCATCCGCGAGCTTGCCGAGTACGAGAAGCTCACGCATGAGGTCGAAGCGACCGAGGCCATGATTGCGGAAGCGCTGTTCGGTGCGAACCCGCGACTTTTCTGCGCGATCACCGAATGGAGCGGCGAAGCGGTCGGCTTCGCGGTATGGTTCGTGAATTTCTCCACCTTCAGCGGCCGGCACGGAATCTATCTCGAGGACCTCTATGTGCGGCCGTCGCATCGCGGCAAGGGCATCGGCAAGGCGCTGCTTAATTATCTCGGGAAGGAATGCGTCGAGAATGGTTGGTCGCGCCTACAATGGACGGTGCTGGACTGGAACGCGCCGTCGATCGCATTCTACAAGTCGCTCGGCGCCGTCATGATGGATGACTGGACGCTGTGCCGCGTCACCGGTGATGCCTTGACGCGGCTTGCAGGGAAGGCTCCCTGATGGAGATCATCTTCGTCGTTGCCATCGCCGAGAACGGCGTCATCGGCGCCGGCAACGCGATTCCGTGGCGGCTGAAATCCGACATGCAGCGTTTCAAGGCGCTGACCATCGGCAAGCCCGTGGTGATGGGCCGCAAGACCTTCGAGTCGCTGCCCCGGCCGCTGCCGGGTCGCACCAACATCGTCATCACCCGCGATGCGAGCTTCCGTGCGGCTGGCGCCGTCGTGACCACATCCGCGGCGGATGCCCATGCAATCGCGCGCGGCGACGCCCAGCGGCGCTCTGTCTCCGAGATTGCCGTGATCGGCGGCGCCGAGATCTACCGGCAATGGCTCGACCGCGCCGACCGCCTCGAAGTCACGGAAGTGCATGCGCAGCCGGAGGGCGACACTGTTTTCGAGATCAACAAGGCAGACTGGGAGGAGGTCGCGCGCGTCCGGCATTCGGCGGCAGGCGACGACAGCGCCGATTTCTCGTATGTGACATATCGTCGGCGGCCGCAACATTAACCGCTTTTACCAATGTTTACATTGACATTTCCCCAGCGCGGCATAGCTCGGAGGCGGTCAGGCGTGCGTTGTAAGGGGGCAAAGCGTCCCCTATAAAGCCGAACCGGACAAAGCGGGTGGGGGCAATTCCAGACCCTGCCGAGGAGACTGTCGAATGCCGTGGAAGAATCAGGGCGGTGGCCCGTGGGGCTCGGGCTCGAAAGGGCCATGGGGCACAGGTCCGCAACCGGTCGGGCCGAGGCCGCCGGATCTGGAAGACCTTCTGCGACGCGGCCAGGACCGGCTCCAGCAGCTTTTGCCTGGCGGTTATTTCAGCGGCATCGGCATCACCGTCATCGTGCTGTTCATCGTCGCGATCTGGCTCGCCTCGGGCTTCTTCCGCGTGCAGTCGGAAGAGCTCGGCGTCGTCCTGCGCTTCGGCAAGCACGTGCGCACCGTGCAGCCGGGCCTGAACTACCATCTGCCGTATCCAATCGAGACGGTGCTGCTGCCGAAAGCGCTGCGTGTCTCGACCATTTCTATCGGCATGACGCTGATCGACGATCCCTCCCGCCGCGGCCGTACCATCCGCGACGTGCCGGAAGAGAGCCTGATGCTGACCGGCGACGAGAACATCGTCGACGTCGACTTCACCGTGCTGTGGCGTATCAAGCCCGACGGCGTCGGCGACTTCCTGTTCAACATCCAGAATCCCGAGGGCACCGTGAAGGCGGTCGCCGAAAGCGCGATGCGCGAGGTGATCGGCCGCTCGCAGATCCAGCCGATCCTGACCGGCGCCCGCAACACCACCGAGCAGGGCGTGCAGGAATTGATGCAGAGGACACTCGACGGCTACGGCTCCGGCATCCTGATCACCCAGGTGCAGATGCAGAAGGTCGACCCGCCGGCGCAGGTCATCGACGCCTTCCGCGACGTGCAGGCGGCGCGCGCCGACCTCGAGCGGTTGCAGAACGAGGCCCAGACCTATGCCAACCGTGTCGTGCCGGAAGCGCGCGGTCGCGCCGCGCAGATCCTCCAGGCCGCCGAGGGCTATAGGGAACAAGTGATCGCCGAGGCCAAGGGCCAGAGCGCGCGCTTTTTGAAAGTGTACGAAGAATATAAGAAGGCGCCGGACGTGACGCGTGAACGGATCTATCTGGAGACGATGGAGCGCGTGCTCGGCGGCTCGGAAAAGCTCGTCTATGACGGTGCCGCGACCGGCCAAGGCGGCGTGGTGCCCTTTCTTCCGCTCAATGAGCTGACGCCGAAGCGGCCGCCGGCCACCTCTGGCCAGCAGGGCGGAGGTACCCGATGAGGTCTCCGGTCACTGGCATCGTCTCGCTGATCGTCCTCTTGCTCATCCTGATCGTGGCCTACAGCTCCGTCTTTACGGTGCAGCAGACCGAGCAGGCGCTCGTGGTCCGTCTCGGCGAACCCGTCAAGGTCGTCACCGAGCCCGGGCTGAACTTCAAGGCGCCGTTCGTCGACAGCGTGATCAGCATCGACAAGCGCATCCTCGATCTGGAAAACCCGTCGCAGGAAGTGATCGCCTCCGACCAGAAGCGGCTCGTGGTCGACGCCTTCGCGCGCTACCGCATCAAGAATGCGCTGCGCTTCTATCAGAGCGTCGGCTCGATCCAGGCGGCCAACCTCCAACTCACGACGCTGCTCAACGCGGCGCTGCGCCGCGTGCTCGGCGAGGTCACCTTCATCACGGTAGTGCGCGACGAGCGCGAGAAGCTGATGGGCCGCATCCGCGAGCAGCTCGACCGCGAAGCCGACGGCTACGGTATCTCGGTCGTCGACGTCCGCATTCGGCGCGCCGATCTGCCCGAGCAGAACAGCCAGGCCGTCTACGATCGGATGAAGACCGAGCGCCAGCGCGAAGCGGCCGAGTTCCGCGCACAGGGCGGCCAGAAGGCACAGGAAATCCGCTCCAAGGCCGACCGCGAGGCGACCGTGATCATCGCTGAAGCCAACTCGCAGGCCGAGCAGACCCGCGGCGCAGGCGATGCGGAACGCACCCGGTTGTTCGCGGACGCCTACGGCAAGGACCAGGACTTCTTCGCCTTCTTCCGTTCGATGTCGGCCTATGAGACCGGCCTGCGCTCGAGCGACACCCGCTATCTGCTGCGGCCGAACTCGGATTTCTTCCGGTACTTCGGTAGCCCAAGCGGCAAGGCGGGTGCCGAAGCGCAGGCGGCGCCGAAACAGTAAGACGAAACAGGGGCGGCGCCGGTGCCGCCCCTACGCGGAACAAGAACGGCACAAGGGGAGGTTCCAGTCCGATGAGGTCAATAGCGTTTGCCGACTTCCTCATCGGCTTGGGCATTCTGTTTGTGCTGGAAGGCTTGATGTTCGCGGCAAGTCCCGCGTGGATGCGCAAGGCGATGAAGAGCGCGCTTGCAACTCCCGATCATATCCTGCGTGCCGTGGGCATCGGCTCGGCCGTGGCCGGCCTGATCCTGATCTGGTGGATCCGGCACCACTGAGCCCGGCACTTCCGACGCGAACGCTAAAGTGAAGCAAAGTCGCCGGTTTTTCGCCGTATTATCCGGGTCTTGAGGCCCGTTAACCTCCGTGCTTGCGCCGCCACCCCGTTCGAGCGCAGTCTGGACAACGAATCCTTAATTCTCTTTCGGAGATCACAATGACCGCTGCCATCATTGCCACGACCCGTCTGCGCCATTGCATGCGACTCGGGCTGGCTGCGATCGCCATCAGCGCGTTCAGCGCGTTCGGCTCGCCGGCTTACGCGCGCGGACCGGAGGGCATCGCCGACGTCGCCGAGAAGGTGATCGACGCGGTCGTCAACATCTCGACCTCGCAGACTGTCGAAGCCAAGGGCGGCGGCACCAACACCATGCCGCAACTGCCGCCCGGCTCGCCCTTCGAGGAATTCTTCGACGACTTCTTCAAGAACCGTCGTGGTCCCGGCGGCGGCAGCAAGGGTGGCGACAGGGGTGACAACGGTCCGCCTCGCAAGACCAACTCGCTCGGCTCCGGTTTCATCATCGACACCTCCGGCATCGTCGTCACCAACAATCACGTGATCGCGGATGCCGACGAGATCAACGTCATTCTCAACGACGGCACCAAGATCAAGGCCGAGCTCGTCGGCGTCGACAAGAAGACCGACCTCGCTGTCTTGAAGTTCAAGCCGCCAAAGCAGTTGGTCTCAGTGAAGTTCGGCGACTCCGACAAGCTGCGTCTCGGCGACTGGGTGGTCGCGATCGGCAACCCCTTCAGCCTAGGGGGCACGGTGACGGCCGGCATCGTCTCGGCCAAGAACCGCGACATCTCGTCGGGCCCGTATGACAGCTACATCCAGACCGACGCCGCCATCAACCGCGGCAATTCCGGCGGCCCGTTGTTCAACCTCGAAGGCGAGGTCATCGGCGTCAACACGCTGATCATCTCGCCCTCCGGCGGCTCGATCGGCATCGGGTTCGCCGTGCCGTCGAAGACGGTGGCTGGCGTCGTCGACCAGCTTCGCCAGTTCGGCGAACTGCGCCGCGGATGGCTCGGCGTGCGCATCCAGTCGGTCACCGACGAGATCGCCGAAAGCCTCAACATCAAGCCGCCGCGTGGTGCGCTGGTTGCCGGCGTCGACGAGAAGGGCCCGGCAAAGCCCGCCGGCATCGAGCCCGGCGACGTCGTCGTCAAGTTCGACGGCAAGGACATCAAGGACCCGAAGGATCTCTCCCGCGTCGTCGCCGACACCGCGGTCGACAAGGAGGTCGACGTCGTCGTTATCCGCAAGGGCCAGGAGGAGACCAAGCGCGTCAAGCTCGGCCGCTTGCAGGATCCGGAAAAGGTCCAGGCCGCAGTGAAGACCGACGAGCCGGCGCCGGAGAAGCCGGTGACGCAGAAGGCGCTCGGCCTTGATCTGGCGACGCTGAACAAGGACCTGCGCGCCCGCTACAAGATCAAGGACAGCGTCAAGGGCGTGGTCGTCACCAATGTCGATGCCAGTTCCGACGCGGCCGAGAAGCGGCTCTCCGCCGGCGACGTCATCGTCGAGGTGGCGCAGGAGGCCGTCTCCAGCGGCGCCGACGTCCAGAAGCGCATCGACCAGCTCAAGAAGGACGGCAAGAAGTCAGTGCTGCTGCTCGTCTCCAACGGTGACGGCGAGCTGCGCTTCGTGGCGCTGAGCGTGCAGTAAGGCACGCTCTCGGCCCCACACTCACAGTCCCGTAGGGTGGGCAAAGCGAAGCGTGCCCACCGCCACCGTCTTTCCACCATCGCAACGGAAGGGGTGGGCACGGCGCAAGCGCGCCTTTGCCCACCCTACGGCTGCTGAGCGTGCAGTAAGGCACTCTTTCAGCCGACACTCACTGTCATGCTCTGCGAAGGCGGGGCAGCCAATACGCCTCGGCCTCTCCGTGGCCAGGCGCAGTCTCTGGAATACTTGTATGGGCTTGGTCAAGGATGAGTCGTTGTTAGATCATTTCAGATCATCTCCTTGTTCGAAGGAGGCGGACGTCTGCTGGTCCTGACCTCAAGACGGCTGGC
>NZ_JBANBA010000130.1:0-24001 GCF_059803475.1 Bradyrhizobium sp. UFLA05-89
TGAGTATGCCTGTCCATAAGGACAGTTCTCAACACAACGGTCCACCTGACAAGGCGGCCCCCAGCGGAGGATTACTATAAAAGTCCTGCTGCAGTCGGTGAAAGACTGCCGCAATAAGTAGGAATGTGTGCGTATCCATCAATCGCGCGAGATCATGAAACTCGATCACAATGATACGGAAGCGACGAAGAGTTTCGCGCGAAACATTGAGCAAAATGGACCACTCCGCGCCCTCGATATCCAATTGTGGAAGCAAGTCGCCGTTAATTTTCCAACTTGCTGGATCTACCCCAATCATCCAGCGTAATTGTCGTCTCGTTGTTAACTGCACCGAGGAACTTCTTCGCAAACTGAACCATCTCGGAATCCCGGGAGCTGCGTTTACGGAACCATCGGCCAGAAAGCAGGGAATGCCTCTTCAATAAGGCCAGCTTCACAAGCGAGGCGCAATTATCGACGCCGGGCGAGAAGCGGGCGACCATGCCGGCAAGATCATCAGGCACCAGATAGCCGCCATCCCCGTGGTCGCCCCTCGGATCAAATCGTACTCCAGTTTCATCGGGTGCAGCTTGGCGATGAGGTCCCGCACGATCCGTCCGTTTGGCAGCAGCAAACGAACGATATTTTGACAGCGTCGGGCGGGCACTTACGCGTTACCTTAAGATTTTTCGGCAACATGCCGTAAAGGCCAAAGAGCGGCCGCCCAAGCATATTTTAATTATATTTTTTGTTTAATTTTTAAATCGCCACACAAATCCATGCGCGGCGTCCGTTGCCTCCAGTGGAGCTCCGGAAACATGGCCTACGATCGTTTGGCGCATAAATTCCGTCCAAAGCAGTGAGCCCGCAGGCCCCCCTTTGCAATGCGACTGTCAATGATAGTGAGCTTGGTCATCGGGTGTGGACCATCTTATCGAGAGGACGGCCGCATTCGTTTCTCATTGCTCGCCCGGATCTTCAGTCGATCTCTGCTCCTGTCCGCCTGTAGAAATGCACCGAATGCTCGCCCCGGCCCGCGGCTTGCCAATAGTCGTATAGTTCGAGCCAAGGCTGCCCGCCAAACACCTTGCCCTGCTCCTCGTTGCAGTTCACAAATGCCAACCGAATGCGACGGTGCTGACTGTCGTGGTCCATCTTTTGAAGCACGGCGGCCAGCGTCGAGGCGCCGAAGGGACAGAAGAAGTACAAAGCAGTCGCTTCGGTGTAATCAAACTCCTCGGCGGCGCCATTATGCACAAGGACGGGCACCCTGCGTCCGCGCATTCGTGCCGCATTTGTCTGCGCTTCCTTGCAAAAATCCTCGCAATAATCGATTCCCACCACCTTCCTGCATGGGCGCCGCGCCGCACAACACAATATCCTTCCCTTGCCGCAACCTACATCGACGAAGGTATCCGAAGGCTGCAGCGAAAGATGACGAAGAACCCTGTAAACCGCTGAATAGTGGATTGTGGCATAGTGCACGGCATCGGGCTTGTCGACCTCGGCAATTCCTCTCGTTGATATATTGAGTTGAGCTTCCCAACGGAAATTATTGAGACGCTCAAAGATTTGGTTTCCGGCGCCCAACATGAAATCCCTCCGCTCGGCGATCTGTAACGGAACGCTGGCTGGATCCACGCGGCTCAATGACCTCGCTCGGTCATTTTCATATATTAAATAAAATAGTCAAATCGAAAGGCTTTAAATTTGGATTAAAGTGTCGTAACATCAATCAAAATGATTCCGCGCATATTATATTTAATTGTCGATTCTGAGGTGTGTGTTGAGCAAAGAGATAGATAACGTAACGTTTGAGTTCGCCGTCGATCACGAATTCCGTGAAGAGTTGTTTCGCGAATGTCGCTTTGTTCTGAAGGGCGGACGACCGAGGTTCGTCCACTGCGTTTTCGTGGACTGCATCTTCGAACCGGCCTTCTCAACCGACCCGTGGGCTGGCTTGCTGCAGACCTGCATATCGACGAAAAGCGAATCGATAGACAAGCGAATTTGTAAAACGAGGTGATTGACGCGACCCCAAACCGGGCACGGGTCGAATTGGTACCTCTTGCTATTGCGTCACCCACTTGAAGGCCTCCGCTCTGGAGCGACAGTCAATCAACACAGAACGCCAGTGTTGCTTCTTCAGGATTTTCTACAAAGATACTCATTTCGACATGATCGTAGAGGCGGATAGTCCCGAAGTTCACGGCTAAACCTGCTTGAGTGGGAAACCGATTCATGGCCGCTAAAGGCGTCGTGTTTTTATCGATGCTTTGTTTCGTGCATTTGAGTTGTGCCAAGAGCCTCACCCCGGCTCCGGTTGATTTTGGCTACCTAGCGACCACGCCTGCCGTAGCGGAAACTGTTGTCCACCCTGTCGCTCTCGTCTCACCCGCCAATGGCACGAACGTTTCGGATACGACCAATGCTTCGGAGTTTAGCGGCGCGGCGGGTGTGCCGTTTCATGTGGAGGGCACGACTCTTGATGCCGACAATCTAAACGGACCTTATGAGGCCTCTCACGAGACTGCCAATTTGGCCGACGCCACACACATTCTCTCGGCCCAATCCGGTAGTGCGGCCAAAACGTCAGCGACGAATATTTCGATCGAGGCCAACAACACGCAGGGCACGCCGATACCCATAGCCACGGCGTCCTTCTGTCTCTCAGAAGCCGCTGTAAAGTACGCCCTCGGTGCAGAAAAGGTGTGGTACGACCCCAACCTCTCAGGAGGAGCGCACCAACACGTGTTTAACAACGCCGAAGTGATGAAGGCGATAAACTCCTTCTGTGGCGACACTAGAACTGACGCCGCACTCCTGCAGCAAATTCGGTATGTTCTGGCGCCGAGCCGGGGGCCGACGGCGACCGGCGGCTACCAAGATCAAAAGCAAATGGGCGGAGCGATGATGTTCCTCTTGGCGAAGAACACGCCGCGCATTTGGAATCAGCTGACAGCGACTGAAAAAACTTTGATAAGCATCAACATGGAAGCGTCGATGTATAGCTCCGTGCTGACGACGAAGGACGTGGTCCACGCCAACATCGTGGATGACATGGCCGGCGATCCCAATGATCGCGATTACAACCCGAATATTCAAAACGGAATGATCGGGATGATCATCATGACCACGCTGTACTGGGGCGCCGATCAGTTCGAAGCGAAACTTGCGGCCTACGACGACGCGGTTTTTATCGCTAAACTGAGGCAATACGGTATGACCAATCTGCTGTGGACATACACAAATCCCCATCGGCCGTCGGGGGCGGTTATTCAGGCCGGCCTGAGACAGATTGTGAACGGCCACATCTACTCGTTCCACGGGATCACTGAGCGCGATCTCCTTCAACTCTTCGGCTACATTGCGGACCGAACGTTCTCGAAAACCGTGGCATGCGGTTTGAACGGCGGCGCGGGAATCGGTGGTGCGGCCAGGATCGTGCGCAATTGTGATCTCCTACCGAATGCAGGCGCGCAAGGAATGCTGTTCGAATTCGACTCCGTCGATGCAGAAGGCCAACGCAGCTCCGCGGGCTACTCTTGGGATTCCTGGTATTCGCTCCTCAACGCGCGCGCAGCTATGCAAATGTTTGGAGGTTTAAATTCATCGAGCCTACAGACTCTACTCACGATAACCGCGTCTGATGGCGAAAAACGCATGGACGATATCATCAACCGGTTTTTGATCGGCACGAAGGATATGCTCTTTAAACTTTCTCCGGCGGCCAACCAGGGGGGAGGGTATATTTCCTATTCGCATGCTGAATCTGAGGGAGTTATGGTTTTCGATTCCCACACCGTACGGTCGAGGGGTTATACCGGCGACGCGGCTATATTAAATGTTTTGCAAGCGAACCTGGGCAAGCCCACAGTTCCCTAGCTGGCACATTCGATGAGGCTGCCCTTGCGATTAGGGCGGCCCCGGGATCACGCCGCGAAAGATATCTTCGAGCCTTTCGGCTTCGGGAGGTGGCGGAACTAGGATTGACGACCGCGATAGGGACCGCCGCAAAGGCAACGAATGAGGATTGCACTCCAGAGCCCTGGAGGACGGTGAGAGCCTCACAGACGTGTTGGCAGAAAATCGGCGCCGCGATTCAGCCCCGGCAAGCACTGCCCCGCAATCTAGAGGCTGACCTCAGCGCCCTCCAAAAATCACTTGCAGGTCTATTTAATTGTGTTTTAGATTAAATGAGATACATTAAATCTAGTTATTTTACGAAGCTGGGACGCGGAGGTAAGACCATCGATACCCGAAGGAGCAGTGGCCGGCAGCAGCCGTCCAGCGAGGAAGGAAACGCGAATTTTGAAGGGCGCGGCGCACGTTCACAGCGGTTAGCTGATGACAGGCCCAACACTGAATCTCGACTGTCAATCATCATTGTGACCTACAACAGTGCGCGTGTTCTACCAGGCCTGCTGGATTCCTTGCCGGCCGGACTGGAGGGGGTGAAACAGTTCGAAACAATCATCGTCGATAACGACTCACGTGATGGTTGTGTCGACATCGCAACCGCTCATCCGGTCCGACCGAGAGTAATCAGAATGGGCCGAAACGCCGGCTATGCCGCGGCCATCAATGCAGGAACCGCCAGCGTTGGCCCCGATGCAAATTTGTTAATTCTCAATCCGGACGTCCGTCTCACCCCCGGCGTAGCGAGGTTGCTAGTTGATCGGCTGATGGACTCAGCCGTTGGTGTAGTGGTGCCGCGAAATTTGGCGGAGAATGGAACGACTTGCTGGTCAATTCGCCGAGAGCCCTCCGTTGTGACCGCATGGACGGACGCCATTCTAGGCGGAACATTGGCTGCCCGGATTGGCACAGGTGAGATGGTCGGCGATCCTGCGGTGTACGATCGGGAAGGCCCGATCGATTGGGCAACTGGAGCGATTCTTGCGGTTTCGGCGGAGGCACGTCGGATCGTCGGCGATTGGGACGAGTCGTTCTTTCTGTACATGGAAGAAGTCGACTACATGCGAAGGGTGCGGGAGTGTGGATTTTCCGTGGTGTACGTGCCAGAGGCGAAAGCGATCCACATTGGAGGAGAGTACAGCGAAAATCCCCGGCTTTCGGCCCTGTTGTCAGCCAATCGAATTCGGTACCACCGCAGGCGCCACGGTGCGTTATCGACGGCTCTATTTTGGCTAAGTGTCATTCTAGGGCAAGGCATCCGTGCCCTTCATGGACCGAGCGGACACAGGGCCGCCGTGCGAGTAGCACTGATGCCCTGGACATTGCCATCTGAGTACCGAGTACCAACGGTCTCCTCGGATCGTCGCGGCGGTTCGTCCGCTTCGGAGATCCAGCAAATGGAACCATCAACGTCCGCACTTGAAAGTGAGCGACATTAGCAATCTTTTTTGCGCAGGCGATTTCCTTGACCAACGAATGACCAATTCTTAGGCCGACTAACTTACATTTGGAATCGAATAGACACAGGTGATGCGGGCCGCCAGGAGAATGGTCATGAAGCGTATGTCCGTAATTACACCCAGCTTCGCACCCGATTTCGAGTTGTGCAAAGATCTGCACCGGTCGATTCTCGAGTACGCGCCTGAATCAGTCCACCATCACATCATTGTGCCTAGATCGGACATCTCGCTCTTCCGACGTCTCGCCGGCCCCCGCACGCACATCCGCTGCGAAGCCGACTTCCTGCCCAGTTCATTTGTACCCATGCCTTTGACCAAGTTCACGGTCAATTTGCGACGGCCGATCCCGCCGGTCCGTGGCTGGATCCTTCAACAAGTAGTCAAGCTAGCCGCCGTCGCCGCAAGTGAGGATGACGTGGTACTGCTCGTTGATTCCGACATTGAACTCATCCGGCCGTTCAGTGTAGAGACGTTCATCCACAATAAAACAGTTCGCTTTTATAGAAAGCCGAACGAGATCGACCAAAGACTGCCCAAGCACGTGATTTGGCACCAAGTCGCCCGCGCGCTGCTCGGGCTGAAGCCAGCTCCGCCGCCGCATGCCGACTACATCTCGTCACTCCTAGCTTGGGATCCGGCGATCGTTCGCCAAATGCTCGGAAGAATAGCGACTGTGACAGGTCGCCCATGGGCCACCGCTATCGCCGGGCAACTCCATTTCTCCGAGTGGACGCTCTACGGCGTGTTCGTGGACGAAGCGCTGGGTGCGCTCGCCAACTCGTTCGCTTCCGAGGACCCCCTTTGCTTGGCCTACTGGAATGAGGGCCCGCTGAGCAGGCAGGGCGCCATAGATTTCATCCAACGCGCCAAATCTACCGATATTGCTGTCATGATATCAGCGAAGTCCCGCACCCCGCTAGCGGTTCGGCGCGCCGCCTTCGCCGGACACCGAACCTGGGTTGATCCATCAGAAGCGGTCCTCCTGCCGAACGTGCAAGGATAGTCGATCCAGGCCTTGAGCGAGGGGCGCTTTGCTTGGCCTACTGGAATGAGGGCTCGCTGAGCAGGCCGGACGCCACTAGTTTTACCAACGCGCCAAACCTACCGATGTTGCTGTCATGATCTCTGCGAGAGTCACGCCCCCGTTGGCGGTTCGGTGCGCAGCCTTCGGAGCATCGGGCGTTTACTACTCCGTCAACAAACGCGGGCCGACCAATCTGCACCCTATCGATAGAGCACTCGCTGGAGAGCGTATCTACGGCTCGTGATCCTGAGCGCATTCGGAGGCGCCCGCGCACACTCGGGGCTGGACGTCGCTGCCAATTGCCGCACCCAGACGACCGGCTCCAGCCACGAAAGCCCCGGTCTTGCAGCCTCGTTTGAAAAGCGCCTCGTAGGCAGCAATCAGTTTCGGCTCTTCATGCTCCCACGATAGCTCGTCGCGCGTGCGCCGGCGTCCGTGCATACCCATCTCTCGACGACGATCTGGATCATCAATGAGTTCTAGGATCTTGTTTCCAAAGTCGATCGTATCAGTATTACGGGCGTAAAGAGAGGCCGATTGCGCCGACACTCGCCCCTCCGATAGATCGAACTGCACGATTGGCTTGCCTAGCGCCATGTACTCCATGATCTTGTTCATCGTAGACATGTCGTTCATCGCATTGGGGCGATCCGGGTTGACGCAGACGTCCGCGGTCGAAAGCACCGTGAACAAGGTCGTGTCGTCCACCCTGCCGGTGAAAGTCACAAATTCTGAAATGCCCATCTGCGCACAAACCTGCTTTAGCGACTCCAGGTTTGGTCCCGCACCCATAATGACGAACTGGACATCCCTTCGTTGTCTCGTGGACGTTATGTGCTTGATCGCCTCAAGCAGGAGGTCGATGCCTTCCTGTTCCCCGATGACGCCGACATAGCCGACGAGATGCGACCGGCCATTGCGCCAGGCGTTGTCGGGAGGCAATTCGCGCACCCGCGCGAGGTTCGGTCCGGACCGAACGACAAACACGCGATCTGGCCTCATTTTGCCGCGCTGGACAGCGACGCGGGCATAGGACAAATTGGTGGCGATGGAGATGTCAGCTACCCTGAACGTCGCTCGTTCGAGAAGAACCAGCGCTTTCCAAATCAGCCCGCGATGTCCGAATTTTGCTTCGAACAACTCTGGGTTCAGATCGTGATGATCGAACACAAACTTCTTGCCGAACAGATACTTATAGAAGGCCCCGATCAGGAAAATAAGATCCGGCGGATTGCAGGCGTGAATCACATCAAAACCATTCCGCGCGAACACCTTGAGCGAATAGGCAAACTCCCAGAATAGCGCGCTGCTGTATTCGGCGAGATAGGCGAGCTTGCCCTTGGCCTGGACCGGCAACGGATGGCGATGGATTTCGATCCCGTCGATCAGTTCGAAGGGAGTCTCCGCGAGCGGACCACGAGGACAAATCACTGACACCTCGTAGCCGGACCTGCGCAGCGATTGCGCCTCCGCCCAGACACGACGATCGAATGGCACCGGAAGATTTTCAACAATGATCAGAATCCTCCGCGGCCGGAGGCTACGCGTGTCGTCAACACTGGATGCCATTGTCATGATCGCCAGACCAGCGATTTACCAACAAATGCCGCGATAATTGATTCCGGTCTGCCCGTCCGGCCTGATGCGCACAAGATCGATGATTATTTTCTCGTGACCGATCAAAGGCGACGAATTCTTCTGAAACTCCTCGCGGTTTCCTACCACTAGAACCTCAGCAAAGTCGGCGAGTTCGGTCATTGTCTCTCGCAGCAGGCAGGCAATATGCGGCAGGCGCCTGATCAACTCATCTCTGTTGACCCCTGTGAGTCGCGACAAACGAATGTTCGAATCATAGATCGCGAGTTCATAGCCGCGTCCGATCAATCTTTCTGCAACCTCCAGCATTGGGCTGTAACGCAGATCGTCCGTGTCCGGCTTGAAGCTCAGGCCGACGAGACCGATACGCCGCTTTCCGGTCGCGGCGACAAGTCGAAAGGCGCTTCGAATCTGGTTCTCGTTCGCTTGCAGAACGGCATCAAGTAAGGGCGTGTCAATGTCGACCATTTTTCCGGCATGGCGCAAAGCGCTGACGTCCTTGGGCAAGCAAGAGCCGCCGAAAGCGAATCCGGGTTTGAGGTACGCCGGCGAGATATTGAGTTTCGTATCGCTAACCAGAGCCTGCATTACTTCGTGGCTGTCGACGCCCATCGCTTTGCAAAGCAGTCCCAACTCGTTTGCAAAGCTGATCTTCGTCGCATGCCAGGCATTGTTTGCATACTTGACCGCCTCGGCGGCGCGAATTGACATGACTTGGGGGGCTACAGAAAATTTTTCATGGATATCCATGAGCCGCCGAAGCGTTTGCGGGTCATCTTCGACGCCGAACACGATCGCTCCCGGATTATCATAGTCACCTATGGCTGTTCCTTCTCGCAGGAATTCGGGAAAATAGGCAATTCCAAAATCTCGACCAGCTTGCTTGCCCGATGAGCGCTCCAGCATGGGTATGATCAATTCTTCCATCGTGCCCGGCAACATCGTCGAGCGCATCACAACCGAATGAAAGTTCGTGCTCTTGCGGAGACTCTCCCCAATCTGCTGCGCCACCCGGCTCACGAACGCCGTTTCGAGTGAGCCATTCTCTTGCGAAGGGGTTCCGACGCAGATCAACGAGACGTCGGTTGACAGGACGGCCGCCAAAGGGTCGGTCGTTGCCTTCAATCGACCAATGCGGACAACGGCATCGATGTTTTCACTGAGCCATGGCTCGACGATTGGCGACAGACCTTCGTTCAGGATGTCGACCTTCTCCTGGTTGACATCAACGGCCACCACTTCATGCCCGTCGCGTGCAAGGCAGGCTGCAGACACTGTCCCGACATAGCCGATGCCGAAGACGCTGATTTTGAGCTTGGCTGAACTATCTGAGAGAATATTTTCCTGAGGATCGACAAAGCCTGCGATGTCCTGCGCCGTCTTGACCTGGCTGTAGGTTAAGCCTTCCATATTGAATGCCTCCGACGACGTGCAAAATTATTGCAATTTAAATTATGATCGTTTAAATGGATTATAATTTAAAACCAAGGATAAACAATAGGTATTTAATGCGCCAAAGTAGAAAGACTTATGTTTATCAGAATCCGCCCTTCTGGCGGATAAGAAGCGTACTGCTCCTGCGGCGATGCGGGCGGCGCCAGACCTGCGGCTGTGGTCTGCCTTCGCGCGGGCGTTCGAGCAGTTGCTCCCGTTGTTCGGACTGTGCTTGAGGAAACCATGATTTCGATTGTCGTTCCCGCACACAACGAGAGCTCGGTAATAGCGCGAACGTTAGGTGCATGGGTTAGCAACTCGGGTTCAGACGAGATGGACGTGGTCGTCGTTTGCAATGGGTGCACCGATAACACGGCGGACATCGCGCGGCGCTTCAGTCCAACGGCACGTGTTATCGAGACCGAGGTCGCGAGTAAGACTCACGCCCTAAACCTCGGCGATCAGATCGCTCGCGCCTTCCCGCGTATTTACGTTGACGCCGATATCGTCATCAGTCTCGATACCATTCGGGTTTTGGCAAGCCGCCTCGCGCGGGGCGACGTGTTGGCCGTGGCACCAACGCCCGAGATCGATCTAACCGGCTGCTCTTGGCCAGTGCGCAAATACTATGGCATTCGATCCAGACTGCCCTCGTCCCGCGAGGGAATCGGTGGGTCCGGCGTCTATGCTTTGTCCGAGGAAGGACGCAAGCGTTTTACCGGATTTCCAGACCTCATTGCCGATGACATTTACGTTCGGCTTCAGTTCACACCGAAAGAGCGAGAGACCCTCCCCTCCGCTCAGTCCACGGTATTTCCCCCACGCACGATCTCACAGTTGATTACGGTCAGAACTCGTGCCTATGCCGGGATATTCGAGCTCTCTCGCAATTTTTCCGAGCTCCACGCAAATAAAGGCGAAGCAAATCATCGGACGGTCGTCGCATTGTTCAAGGAACCTCGCATGTGGTCCGGATTGTTGATTTATTGCCTTGTCAATATGCTAGCCCGATGCAGGGCTAGTATTCGTTGCTGGGCTAGAGCTTCTGTCTGGGACCGGGACAATAGTTCTCGCCTCGCGCAAACGGCAGCTTCGTCCAAATGATCACCGTCAAGCGACTGTCGAAGGAAACGTGGGATGTGCTGACGCCCACGTTTCGTGATACTTCCTATCGCCAACTCAGCGGCTATGCCGCTGCCGCGGCGCGCCGAGTCGGCGCGAGTTCTGAACTGAACGGATTGTTCGAGGATCAGACTCTGGTCGGCCTCGCTGACGTTCGCGTCAAGACCGTTCCGCTGACGCCCTTCGGAATTGGCTATTTGAGCCATGCTCCCATCATCAGGAGCGACAGCAGCTTCTCAGCCGAAAAGTTCGGGCGCTGTGTCGAGGCACTGCGTCGGGAGTACGTCGAGCGTCGGCGGTTGGTTCTACGCGTCGTCCCGGCGCTCGTCGGTGGCCGATTCCAGGAGATCCAGATGACGACGCTGGAGGCCAGCGGGTTCCGGCATTGCACGCGGCAGAGCTCTCGAGGAACCTTCATTCTCGATCTGGCGAGACCGCTTGCCAGCATACGAAAGGATGCCGATCTCCATTGGCGTCGCAACCTGGCCAAAGCCGAGAAGGCGGACATTCGGGTAACTCGGTCGTTCGAGCCGGATGACTTTGACCAGTTCGAGCGCATATTCCTCGAACTCACCAAGCAGAAGGACTTCAAGACGAACCAGGACGTGCGCTTCTTCAAGAACGTTCAGCACGAGCTCCCAGCGGATCAGAAACTCGTTTTGCACCTTGCCTGGCATCAGGGGGAACTTGTTGCGGGGCACCTCGGCAGCTTCGTGGGCGACACGGCCATCTACCTGCTCGGTGCGGCTAATTCCAAGGGACGCGATCTGCGCGCCTCATACCTCCTGCACTGGACCGTGATCGAACACGCGCAAAGAACCGGCAACTGCTACTACGATCTGGGTGGTATCGATCAGCAGCGGAATCCAGGCGTTTTTCGGTTCAAACAGGGATTGAACGGTCGTGCCGTCACTGACGTCGGCCCCTACGAGTGCAGCCCCGGTAGTTTGCAAAGTGGCGTGTTGAACTTCTTGGAGGCCGCGCGCGACCGGTTGCTGGGTTAGTTTAGTTAGCCCTAAAACCCGCAAAGATTTGCATGAAACGGCGGTGAGCTACCGTCTTATTTCGCCCCTCGTCACCCGAGGTTCGTCTTCGGTCCGACCGTGAGCTACATCACAATTGCACTACAAAAAATGGGCCGATTTGGCCTGGGTGTCCGTAAGATGGCGCCGAACCTCTCGACGCCGATCGCTCAGCTTCTGCTTGAGTAAAGACACCTGCGAGAACCAGGCATAGGCTCCGTGATACTTTAGAAAGAATTCCAGCGGCCAATCGAAGGGATCGACTTTCACGCGCCCCCTGACAAAGCCGGAACTCGTCGTGTCGACAGGATTAGGTACCACGCTGAAAACATAGTCGTAACCCGCGGCCTTGCACAATTCGATTGTTGAGGCGTCATGATCTCCATATGGAAAGGCCAGTAGCCGAACTTGCTGTGCTATCAACTCCTGAAGTTTCAGGCGTGAGCCTTCGATTTCGTCCTTGGCAAGACGCGCATCTATTCGGGAGAGACGCGGATGCGTGCTGGTGTGAGATCCAAGCGTTACGAGCGAGGAAAGCAGTGGTGTTATCTGGTCCGCGGACATCACCGTCTCATCGGCATCAAGGCTACCGGGTTCGACGGGCCACGTTGGACGACTACCCAAGGCCCCCACGGGAACAAAAATCGTAGAATGAAATCCGCGAGCGCGAAGCTCCGGCAAGGCGTGCTCAGCTACGCTGACGTAAGCGTCGTCAAACGTAATTGCGACGTTCGGCTTGCCGCTCGGCAAGTTTCCACGATAAGACGCCGGCAATACCTGTGCTCTGCGCCGGATCGACTCCATTTGGCGCGCGAAATTGGCTCGGTACTGGTGTGGTATCCCATGATAGTACAGGATAATCAGGCTGCGATCCGGTGAACGGCCCATCAATTGAAGTACAAATCGCGAAGATCTTCCTGCGATGTAGTAGAGCAGGCTAATGGCTAGCTTGGCAATCCGCTTGGTGCTTGCCCAAATGGAGATGTTTTTCATCATCACGCGCAGCTACTCACTACATGCGCCAAGCATTTCGCGTGCTCGCGCGGGCCGCCTCTTTGGGCCAGCCACTTGCCTGCAAAATCCCGGTGCCTTGGGTCGCGGCCGCCGGAAAGCTCGTCTGCGTTTCTCATCTTGCCTGAATGCTTTGCCCGAGCCTTTAGCTCATATCCTGTTAAATATTTTAAATCCAGCTTATCTCAGATAAATCGATAAAGCGACGCGGCAAGAAAGCGCGGTCGCCCCCGGCGACCACAGTCATTTGAGTGTCTCAATTGTGCGGCGTCGGACGGAGTTCCCACCGTCATACGCGATGCCTTGCCCAAGACCGCAGAAAACAGATCGCGTGCTGTCTGCTGCCCTCATGGACTTGTACTCGGCCATGATCGCGCTTGGTTCGACCGGAAGACCATAACCGCCGCCTTCGGTTGGATTGTGCGTGTTCGGTCCATCGGACGCGCTCCTCCACCCGACGATAGCTGGACGGTCGATGTAGGCAAGACCCGCAGAATGTTGCCAGCTGCTTCCCCTCACGCGGCCTACCCTGCAACCAAACGGCGATCGGAAAAAAGCCGGGGCGACTGGAACTGCACGAAAGTGTCCAGCATAGCGCTCACGCACGCTGCATACGCGTACCTCGGCCGCGCAGCCGGGGGCTGAACTCCTCGATAGAAGAGGTTCGACTGAATCGTGAACAAGCTGTTTTGGTGAGGCCCTCTCGGCGGCGCCGGCGCCGGAACAGCCAACGTTAAATCCACAAATGCGACAGATGGGTAACCTCGAGAGAACACGTTACATTTCCTCAAGCCCCTCCCAACCCATTGAAATATTTTCCTATTTAACAACTGAAGCGAACCTGCACTCACCTTGACTCACGACTCTCCATCATTAAATGGCATGCCATTTAAAATGCATTGAAGAATAATTATTAAATGCGATAATATTCGCCGAAGTCACCGCCAGGAGCCGCAATCAGCGGATTGCACGTTGAAGGCTATCTCAACATCAGTGCCTCAATGTGACCGTGAGAAACATGCGCCTCAATGCCATGACCTGGAATGGCGTTTTGCGCCCAAGGGGACGTCGTGAAGCACAATACCGCTACCTGTCACACTACCACCACCCCCTCGTTTACGATCGGATATAATGAAGGTCCGGTAGGCGATGTCTGGCTGCACGACAATCGCTCCACCCGCGGTGGCTACGCCGTACGCCATGATGGACGTGGTCAAATCCGATGACCAACATCAGGATCACGAGTAATCGCATTGGTGCCTGCGGATATACCGCGTTCGACGGGATCTGCGCGCCAACATTAACAAGCAATGCCGATGACGCCACCAGATCCCTGCTGACTCGACGCCCCGGCGTTCCCAACAGGCGGACACTATAGTCCCCGTGGGACTGTCTATCGGAGCCGATCAGATGCCCAGATATTCAATAGCTTCCGGTAAACTCCGGCGTCGTCACGTCCCCGCTTTTCAGGTCGTCAGCCCCTTACACAACGAGCAAGAACAAGTCGGCTCGTATCCGGCCGGACGGAAAAAATTAAGCTTGCCCGTACTTCTGTTCTTTCTTGGCCTCCTCTGGCCGTGCCAAATTTATATCGGGTCACTGCGACTGTCGCTCTATCGTATCGTCCTTCTCGTGATGATTTTGCCTTGCTTGAGCAAATTTGTCGGCGGGAGAGTAGGTATAAGGATTTTCGACGTCGCAGTGCTGTTGTTCTCCTTCTGGCGTGTCCTCGGCTTAATCGTTGTTAATGGAATAGAACCGTCCAGCCAAACGTTCGGAATTGAGTGGATCGAAACCATCGGACCCTATCTTTTGGCGCGCTGCTTCATCCGTGACGCGGACGACTTCTACAACATGGTCCAGCTCCTGTTCAGGCTCGTGCTCGTCCTAATGCCGTTCGCCATTATCGAGCTTGTTTCTGGGCACAACATTTTGCGCGAATTGTTTGCGATGATCTGCCCAACGCCCTTGTTTAGTCCGGAGCAACGATCTGGGTTAACTCGCGTTCAGTCGGTTTTTGATCATCCAATTCTTTTTGGCGTGTTTGCGGCCAGCGTGCTTGCCCCGGTTTACTTGGTTCTCGGCTACAAGACGAGCTCCCTTCAGCGCTACCTCATGACTGCGGCCGTAGCGGCTACTGCGAGCATGTCGTTGTCCGCCGGACCCTTAATGGCCATTGTCGCCCAGGGGCTCCTGCTGGTATGGAACTCGCTGCTAAAGGGCGTTAAGGCCCGATGGAAAATTCTGATCGGCCTTTTGGCCGTAGCCACCACTTTGATTGAAGTTGTGGCCAACCGATCCTTGCCGTCAATTGTCTCCGGGTATCTCACATTTGATCCTCAGTCATATTATTTTCGGCTGCTGATATGGGACTACGGGTCGGCGGTAGCCCTAGATCATCCCGTTTTCGGCATTGGCCTGAGCGATTGGGAACGCCCCAATTGGATGGGGCCAAGCATTGACAATTTTTGGCTCGTCTTGGCAATGCGCTCCGGCTTGCCGGCGCCAGTTCTCCTGCATCTGGCCATTTTGTTGATCTTCCTTACCGTAGGTTTCAAGAAGGGTCTCGATGGGAAGATGACAGCATATCGAACGGCTTTTCTGATCGCCATGACCGGGATTTACCTGGTCGGTTGGACCGTCCATTTCTGGGACACCGCATATGTTGCTTTTCTATTTCTAATGGGGAGCGGCGCCTGGGTGCTCGACGCAGAGGCCAAGGAGAGAGCCGGCTTGCGTTTGCCCGCACGGAACGTACGTTACGGGGTACTGGCTGAATAGTTCGACAACTTACACATGTACCTTGGTCGTCGAAAAAGCGCATGGAACGCTGACGTTTAGCTTTGCAGTTTTCCAATTCTCTCAGCAGCCGTCCGGGTCGGAGTACGCGATCCGAGAAGTGGCTTAAGCGATTCGATGCAGCGCTCAGCCCACTTCGACACCGTCTTCTTCTTGCTCAACACCGGGCCCTCGACAAAGATCCAAGAGGCGTAGGCCAGGACTAGGGTGACGAGGAAGACAACCGCAGCGCCAATCCACCATGTATGCATATTCGGAAATGTTAGACTGAACGCAAGCAGGACCGGTGCATGAATCAAATACACGCCATAGGAAAGGTCATGTTTTAGCGAGACCTTCCCGGGCAGAGCGGAAAGTCCGCAAAACATCATCAGGTACGGCAGGCAGATTGGCATGACGAAGGGTCCTCCGCCGAGGGGCAATGCCCCGACGAGTACGACCAACGTGGTACACGCCAACACGGGGGAGAACGGAATGCGCGCGCGAAACAGGTATAGCACGACGCCGCATCCGAAATAGACGAATAGGCTCACGAAGATCGGAAAACGGCCGCCTAAGGCGGCGGCGAATGACGGACTGAGCGCGATCGCGATGGAGATTGCATAGGACGCGCACCAAAACACCAAAACGAGCCTGCGTCGTTTCAACAGGCCAAGGACACCGAAGAGGCCCAGGAGCATATAGCAGAGAACTTCGAAATGCAGGGTCCAAAGCGCGCCATTGATGCTCGCCGGGGTTCCGTCGCTCGCGACCACGCCGGGCAAATAGTTCACCATCAGGGTCAAGATGTTCTTGGCGTAGAGGTACGTCTGAGGATCTCTGAAGTAGGACGTCAGAGAATGCGTTGTGAGGATTGGACCAAGTACCAGCATCGTCAGTACGACGTTGACGATCAGACCAGGAAATATCCGAAGGCTCCGATGCAGTGCGTAGTACACAACGCTCGCCGTGCGCAGCAAGCCGGGAGTCACCAGGAAGCCGCTGATGGCGAAAAAGATGACCACAGCGAAGCGGCCGAAATCCATGTACCCCGCGCTATAATGCAATAGAGGATCGTCTCGGACATCGGGATATTGAAGCCCGCGGCAGTGATGGAGGAGCACGATAATTGCCGCGACAAGCCGCACGTGATCGAAACCAGGCCCTCTGAAAGAGGTCAGAACCAATCTGTCCTCGATGGTCAAGCGCGCACCTCTTCTACTAGGTCGATGATCGGCGCGGGAGCGCACCCTGCCATTTCAATGTCAGTTGCCCTGCGCTGAGGGCTTGCCGAAGTCGAGGCCATTTCGAACTTCTCAAATGGGCCGTTCGGATCCCAGACCGAGCAGAGTTCCTCGAAGGCCGGCGGCCGGCAAAATAGACAAGTAACGATATTAATATTAAACATATTAATACGCGCCTCCCCCGCGAGACAAGGATATTAACTAGTGAGGGGCCCGATCGTTTTCCCGCCGATTGAGGGACGGTCTCCTCGATCGGAATTTGCGAAGATGTTTCAGTGCCATACAACGATCCCGGCTTTGAAAGCCGGTTTTTTCCTGCCATCATCGAAATGGTAATATACCGAGATATCAAATAAATTTAAATATCACACGCTAGATAATTGGATCGGTCTCGACCATTATAGCGGAAATCCACGGTGCGCCTGCCGCCTGCGAATGTGCTGCGCGGGGCGACCGAGAGGGGCCGCCGTGAAGCCGAGCCGAACGAGTTCGCATGAAGTTGGATCGCCGTGCTTGCCGATTTCTTGGTTTGCATCAGTTCGAGCATGACCGCGAACTGAGAGACAGGACAATGACGATTCGTACCGCCCTAGTGCAGTTGCCCAATGTTGGATCTCTCCGAGGAGAGAAATGAAAGATCTCAAGGAACGAGCAGTTCGCGGTGGCTTGGCCAGGCTCTGCGGCCAAGCAGCAAATCTGGTCCTTCGCCTCAGCTTCATGATGATTATGGCGCGATTGCTGGATCCGGAGGAGTTCGGATTGGTGGCTATGGCGACCATCTTAACGGGGTTTTTCGAAATCTTTAGGACAGCCGGCCTTTCGTCGGCCACGATCCAAAAGGCCAGCATCACCGGCGAACAGATTTCGACACTGTTTTGGATCAATATCCTTGTTGGGACGGTACTCTGTCTTCTGTGCTCAGCGACAGCTCCGGTTCTCGTTTCCTTCTATCACGAACCCCGGCTTTTCTGGGTTACCGTGACCCTAAGTGTGGGCTTTGTGTTCAGCGCGGGCGGAGTGCAGCATTCTGCGCTGCTCCAACGCCAATTGCGTTACGTCGCCCTTGCCATAGCTGAAACACTTTCCCTACTGGCAAGCTTCGCGCTCGGATTAATCATGGCGTTCGGTGCATTCGGGTATTGGGCTCTCGTCGTTTCAACGATTGCCGCGCCGGCCATCAATACCGCCTTGATGTGGGCGAGCACTGGCTGGATGCCGGGCATGCCGCGCCGCAACGCTGGGATCTACCAGATGCTACGCTTTGGTGGCACAATCACTCTGAACAACCTGGTGATGTATTTCGCTTATAATCTTGACAAACTGCTTTTGGGCCGCTTCTGGGGCGCCGATGCGCTCGGACTCTATGGAAGAGCGTACCAACTCATCAATGTACCAACCAGCAATCTCCATACGGCAGTCGGTGGTGTCGTGTTTTCCGCAATATCGCGGCTCCACGATGACCCAGTACGTCTCAGGAATTACTTTCTGAAGGGCTACTCCCTTGTCTCCTCGTTAACCGTGCCTGTTTCCGTTTTCGGAGCCTTTTTTGCAGACGACATAGTCGTTGTTGCTCTTGGACCGAAGTGGACGGATGCGACAACGATGTTTCGCTTGTTGACTCCGACCATCTTCGTGCTCGGCGTTATCAATCCTACAGGCTGGCTCATCCAATCCGTTGGGCTGCAGGTACGAAGTTTAAGAATTGCCTTTGTCATCGCTCCACTCGTCATGACCGCATATCTGATTGGACTGCCTTATGGTCCCAATGGCGTCGCGCTCGCCTTTTCGGCTGCGATGACCGTGTGGCTGGTGCCGCATGTTTTCTGGTCGCTGCACAATACAGTGGTTTCCCCTTGGGACGTGTTACTAGCGACATGCCGGCCGTTCCTTGCGAGCATCGTGGCCGCCGCCTTTGCCCTTGGCATTGAATTCTATATGATGAATCTAGGCTACTTGCAGTCGCCGCTCTTGCGGCTTCTGACGGCAAGCGTTGTCATGGTCATATTTTATCTTGTGATCTTCTTGTTCGCCTTGGGGCAAAAGACGCTCTATTTCGACCTTCTGAGGGGATTGAAAGGCTCTACTCCTTCGGCCAAGACTCCAACTGAGGCTGGTTTCATGGACTCCGAAACAACGAACAAACATCTATGCACGTAGCGCGCCTCATTCCGCCAGTATTGTGACTCCATAGGAACTCCGGTGACCACGAACTCTCCCAAGTTTTCGGTCGGGCTCGCTGTACGTAATGGCCGACACTCCGTCGGACGCTGCATCGAATCGATCCTGTCTCAGGACTTTACTGATTTTGAACTCGTCATCAGCGATAACGCCTCGGATGACGGAACGACGCGAATGCTCGAGGAATACGCGTGCGCCGATCCGCGTCTTAGGATCAACGTTAATCAGACCAACATCGGTTTGCACGAGAACATGCGGCGTGCCCTCGACCTTTCCCGAGGGACCTTCTTCCGCTGGATCAGTGCCGATGATTGGCTCGAACCGAGTTGCCTTTCCACTTGCGTTCGTGCGCTTGAGAGCCGCCCCGACGCGACCGGTGTAACCACGTGGTTCACGATACACACGCCTGGCCGGCCGCCCCGATACGAAGAGTATCGGGGCGAGGTCCCGGACTCGCCGGATCCGGCTCAGCGTTTCGAGCGCATGTTGTGGTTCTTCCACGCCGGAGACGCGAAATACGATCCGGTGTATGGCGTCTATCGCCGGGATTGCCTCATTCGAACTCCCTTTCCCCATCCCTCGGAGCGGACCGACTGGTTGATTAGCGCCGAACTCGCGCTCCTTGGCCCTGTCATCCACGTGCAGGAGCGGCTTGCAAACCGCACACGCGAATATCCCCGTAGCGTCGATCAAGCGGCCTTCAGGCGCCGTCTCGACCCCGTACTGGCAGAACAGCTGAGGACCTCCCCACGCCGCCTGTACCGCGAATTGTATGCCCTCGCCGTTGCAGCGGATCTCTCCGATGCGCAGCTGCGACGTTGCAAATCGGCGCTTCGGCGCTTCTGGATCAAAGAGCAGATCCGCCTGGCGCGCTCAGGAATCTCCCAGGGGCGACATCGAATATTCCGACAATTGCTGCCACTTTACTGAAAGTCCAGCACAATTAAATGAAAGACGTTTGGTGAGTTTTTTCAAGACTTCCTGCCACAATCATTGATGCCGTGAGCCAGACCGAGGGAAACGGGCCACTGGAATTTTGATCCAACCTCAGCAGAGAGTTTATAGATGAAGCGCATTAAGGACCGGCTGATCGGAAGAGCGCATAAACTTGTCAACCGCCTAGTCGACTCTATCGTGAGGCCGATAATCGGCGAATTGCGCAGAGCAAATTTGCCGCAACAAAATTCAATCATCGCTAATCCGCTTCTGGCTTATGGACGGCGACACTTTTCCCAAAATGACGAAGACGGAATCTTACTGGAGATTCTGCGTCGAATTGATATCACCCAACGCTCAACCTTTCTTGAATTAGGTGTAGGTGACGGGACAGAAAACAACACGATTATTTTGCTTGCACTGGGATGGCGCGGTATTTGGATCGGTGGAGAGGACCTTGCGTTTCAACTGCCTATAGATGGCGCGCGTCTCGTGTTCTTGCAGCGCTGGATCACAAAGGATAACGTTGCCGCGTTGGTAGACGAAGGTCTTGCGGCACTGCGCAAAAGTTTACCGGACATCCGCGTAGCCGTGGTCGACTTGGATGGAAATGACGGACACATCCTGAGAGCGCTTCTCGCTCTAGGCCTCGCACCCGATGTATTCATCGTCGAATACAACGCAAAATTTCCTCCGGGAGTTGAATTTGAAATGCCATACGATAAAGACCATCGTTCGCAAGGTGACGATTATTTTGGCGTCTCCCTTCAAAGTTGGGTAAGAATATTTTCACCGGCAGGCTATGCACTAGTTGGCTGCAACGACAACGGAGTGAATGCATTTTTCGTGAAGACAGCACATATGCCGCGGTTCGCAGACGTCCCAACCAATATTGAAGTCCTTTACAGAAACGGTTCCTACTATCGTTACCCCACCACGGGCCATGCAACGTCGCCAAAGACCGTCCGCTATATGGCAATGTCGCAAGATTGACCGAAACACGTCGTCGCCTTTTGCACTTTGCCACGATGCGACTACTATGGCGTGCCCGAACGCGACAATACCATAATGACCGCAAGAGTTGCGAGCATTGGCGCTTTCAAAGCGGATCCGGAGTCCTTCGCCGTTTGTCACTGTCGACCAACATCAAAGAAACGTGGCTATCCTTCCGAGAGAGAGAGATGATCTTTAAGGGTTGTGAGAGTTTCTTTGATCCGAGTTCGCATCCTACTTAAAGTCCTGCGCAGTATCTTATCCATCACAATCGGAGCGCGTGGCCGCGCAGCCGTTGCAGGTTGGCCCGGGCCTCCCGGCACGACGGCACGGACAGATCATCCCGATCAGCTGCTTTGCCTGGTAGCTCACCCAGCTCTTGCCGCACCCGATGTCGACGAACGCGTCCGAGGCCGTCAGGTGCAGATGCCGCGGGACCGCACGGATTGTCGGCATGGCGGGATGGTCAATGGCTATAAGGCCGCGAGAGGAGATACCCCGCCGCAGCTCCCATCAGAGATTTTCGAACTGCAGCAAAAGCCAGCGGGGCCACGACGAGGAAAGCTTGTTTTATCGTCGGGCTTACAATGTGCGGTGCCGGGCCGCGGAAATCCAACCGGACCTTCGCGCGGTCTTTTGCCACACGCCACGAACATCACGGCGGTATGACCGCTCCAGTCTCATGCCAAACGTTGCCGGACCATAGGAAACCCGGCGCCTTGCGGTTGAAGCCGGAGTGCGTTCCATATGCTCCACACCTCGGATAATAGCGTCTCGAGAAGCGATTGTTGGTGACGTGGACGTTGACCGGAGACGCGCCGTGCTGTGACGGGCCATATATGGTATAACTGCCACCGAAGAAGAGATTGCCGTCAATGGTCATGTCGTATTGGCCTTCGGACAAGGCGAGGCATGAGCTAGCCCCTTGCCAGTGAGTAGGCGAGAAGGCGCCGCCCGTCTCGATGCCGACAATGGTGTTATGGATCACTCGGAGGCCGCCCGTATGATCCCAGCCATACGTTTGCAGGCCGTCGTCGTGATCTTCGCCCCAATCGGCAAAGTCGTGGATGTAGTTATCGTGCATGTAGAGTGAGCCGCCGCCGTCGACTCCGTTTTCGCAGCCATAGATTTCGCAGAACCCGACTTCGATGGCATTGTATACACCATCCAGCAAGAGGGAAGCGTCGCGGTTATCCTTAACCGGCACGCCATAGAGCCTGCAATTCAGAACCTTGAGATCCTTGTTGCCGAGCTCGCCTGGCACACCAACGCACCAAAGCTGGCCGGAGCCGTTGACGATGCAATTCTGGACCGTAACGTTATTGGCGTGGACCACAATCGCCCCGGTCACACGCAGCCCGCTGACCACAGCGTTGTCTGTGCGGACCTCGTAATTGCCCATGTGGTCCTGAAATATCGTTTGAGCGACCGGTCCCGTATTAGTTTCATCGGGAAAGCCGGAAAACTGCGTAGCAGGGGCTGGCACGGGAGATTGTGCTATGCCAGCCGTGACAACGGACATCGCGCCGGAGAGGAGACCAGTCGTCAGCACGCGTCTATTGATTTTGTCCATGGCGTTCGGGCACGCGTTCGAGAACGTCGCGAAATATGATCGGATCTACGATACCGGCGGGTCCAGTCAACGCGTTCTCATTTCCTCCGAACGGACTGACTGGCCATTCACCACAGAACTAGCTCTCCGTGGACTGATCATTCGTACGGACGAGCGGCTTGTAAATCGCGCGCGCGTACCCAAATCGATCAAGCCGCGTCCAGGCGGCGCCTCGATCCTGCGCGGGACTAAAGACCTCACCGGGGCGCATGTATCGCGAGTTGTATGCCCTCCCGGTTTCAGCGGATCTCTCGGACGCGCAGTTGAGCCATTGCAGGTGAGCACTTCGACCATCGGACGTGCGGCATCGAACATTCAGAAACCGACATCCAAAACAGGTCGCTCTGCATTCACCGGCGATTTGACTCCGCGACTCGGCGGACCCATGCCTCGCGCCAAAAGGGATAGATCTGACGTGGGCAGAACCAACAGCCGGGGGTGCGCTCGCCAGAACAGACGGCGCCCTCAAGGATGAGGCAGTCCTTGATCTTGAGCATGCGACCAGTCTTGTCATCCACAATACGTCGCACCTTGTCCCTAATGCGAAACGTTCGGCCGCAATAGGGAAGCATCTCACGGTCGAAGGAAAGCCCGAGATTCAGACCACTCTCGTCAAGTGTGGCCGCAATCTCGGTTGGCGACCGCACTTGCACGAGATCACCGGGCTGGAGATCACTTGACGCTCCCCCTTTGGTACAATTTCCTGGGCCTCGCAACGGTAGCGGCCGGAGCAGGCCAACACGACGTGCAAGCTCCAAGATAAGCCCCCGCACTAAAAGGCGGACGAAATGCAGAGAGCCAAAATTGCCGTTCGTCAATTCACGCCAGTACTGTGGAAGATAAGACTTTTTCAGCTCCGTGGTGGCTTTGAAGGCATCGGTTGCCTGACAGCGCCACACCTCGGATCGCTGGCCTTCGATCTCGCGCACTGTACGCGTTCCCGCCTGCGTGAGACGATCAAGCTTGGCGGCGGCCTCATGGCTCTCATCGACTACACCTGACTTTTCATCAACGCGACGAAGCCAAGCGTCCTTCCAATAAAACAAGCAGCCGGCCTGGCAGCCATCGTGACCTGCCCCGTCGCAGCGGGGACTGTCGAGATAGACCGTGTCGGACATGCGACGGCTTCCGGTTGACGCGATCGTGTCACAAATCCTGTCCACACGTCGAGTTACCGTGAAGCGTCGTCCCGCATAACGGGCCATCTCAGGCATGAACGGCAGTTTCTCAAGAGCGGCATCACTGTCCAACGTCGCGAGAATCTCCGCCGCGGACCGGACCTCAACAACATCGCCTGGGCGCAACGGACGCTTATCTGCAGATGACATGGTGTGTGCCTTGCAACAAATTGATCATTTAATATAGCCCTATTATATTTATTATTCCATGACAACATCAATTGTGATGTCCGTGCCGTTACCCAGCACCACGAGGCGCCGCTATTCCAGCCAAAGATCGAGCTCACCCGACCGGAAAATACTCAATAAGAACAACATCAATCTGTCTGACTGACCCAAAGACCCCTTGCATGCGCGACTGAGGTTAACATAATTTTCAACAAGACTAATTTAAATATTGATTTATTTAAACATTGATTTATACCACCTCCATCGGGATCTATTAAATCGGCAATCGAGGAGACGCGCCTCATGAATAACACCGTTTTCTTCGACTCGAACGTTTCCGACGATATC
>NZ_JBANBA010000131.1:0-23391 GCF_059803475.1 Bradyrhizobium sp. UFLA05-89
TGAATCTCCTTCAATATGCGATTCTCACCCAGCTTGGTCCGTGGATTTCTGACTCAGTAAGACTAAAGCGCGATGAGGTTAGGATGAATCGTCATCGCGCTTTAGGTCGTTGTTTGCGCATGATCTTTTCGGAAAACCGCTTCACACTTTTCCGGATCATGCTTTAGGCACCTCGCCTAGCCGCCGAACTCGTACGATGCCATCGCGACGCTTGCGACCTCGTCAATGAACAGACGGTGTCCCGTATCGCCATCCGCGGCACCGGCCGCGACCATCAGCGGCAGCAGGTGGTCCTCGCGCGGATGGGCAAGGCGCGCGCCCGGCGCGTCCTGCCAGGCGGTCAGCATGGCGTTGCGCCGCGCAGCGTCCGGCTGGCCGATCGCCTCGTTCAGATAGGCCTCGAACTCGTACGACACCGGCTTCGATTCCGCGCGTCCGAAGCCGCGCATGTTGTGATAGGTCAGACCGCTGCCGATGATCAGGACACCCTCATCGCGCAGCGCAGTCAGCGCCTGCCCCACCTTGATATGCTCGGCCGGATCGTAGGTCGACTTCAGCGATAGCAGCACGATCGGCATATCGGCGTTCGGATACATCAGCCCGAGCGGCACGAAGGTGCCGTGATCAAAGCCCTGATTGGCGTCCTCGCGGCAATCGACGCCGGCACGATCCAAAAGCTCCTTCACCCGCGCGGCCAGGGCCGGCTCGCCCGGTGCGGGATATTTGAGGAGATAGGTATGCTCGGGGAAACCGTAGTAGTCGTAGACCATCGGAGGGTTTGCCGAGGTCGAGACCGTGAATTGGTCCGCCTCCCAATGACCGGTGATGACGAGCACCGCCTTTGGCCGCGACGGCAGCCGCTGGGGTAGCCGGCCAAACTCTTGCGCGGTCTTTGCATATTGCACCCGCCTGTCGTCCATGAATGGCCAGGGTCCACCGCCATGCGACAGGAAGAAGGTCGGAAATCGCGTCATCGATGTCGGCTCATCTTTCTTGCAACAAGCGCGAGGCGTAGCCCTACGCGCTTTTCGGCGGCGAGCATAGGGAAACGCGCATGGTTAGCAAGTCGTTAACGATTTGCCTTCCAAAATCGGCGGCCGGTCGAAGTACTCGACCGGTTGGGTTTTTTCGGGAAGCAAGATGGCAAAGTTTGCGCTGGGGGATGTCGTCAACAGTGAGAAGGGTCGCCGCGGGGTCGTCCGCGCCGTCTACAAGTCGAGGGAAGGCCGGCAGTGCTACGCCGTCGAGAAGGACGGCGCGATGGACTTCATCGAGGAAGAGCGGCTGACGGCGGCGCCCCGCGTCGAGCTTGCAGCGTAGTCTCCTCGCTCACCCCTTTGGGCTCCGCCGTTCGAGATGATCGAGGGGAGCCGACAGCGGATCGTCTCGGCTTGCTATTCCGTCATTGGAGATCTGCAGCAAGCGCTCGCCTTGCGAGCTTGCGTCCCAACGCGGCAGGCCCGGTCCGTTGGGATCGCCGGTCCTCGCGAAATTGGTCCAGTAGCCGCGCAACTGACCCGCAAGCTCGCGGTCGGCGCGCGTGAACGGGCTCGCGCCTGGCACGCCCTGGGCGCCGAACACGAACTGCAATTCCCGTCCGTGGCCGCCATCGCCGTTCGCACGCTGGGCTTCGCCCGAATAGGAGAAGCGATAGCGGTAGGTCGGCGCGCCGGTCGCCGCGTGCAGACGCGCGAGAAACCGCGCGGGCTCGGTGAAGACCCGATCCGTATAGAGCCGGGCGGCAAGCTCCGCAGGCTCGCCGGAAATGCCGGGATAGAGCGCCTTCAATCGATCGGCGGATTCACCGGCGAGGCGGAGCTCCTCCTTCAGGTCGGGCTCGCCGGCAAAACTCGTCTCGTCCTCGTTTGAGCCGATGATCAGCGGGATGCGGCTTTCGTGCGCGGCACCGAAGCCGCTCGCGATGTCTTCCGTCACGAGCCGCCCGTCCAGCACCGGTCCGAAGCTGCGCTCGGATTTGGCGAACAGCAGGGTTTCGGCCGCGAGCAGCATTCTCGTATCCGACGCACGCGGATCAGACGTACTCCCGTCGCGCGCGACCAGCCCGAACACGCGTTGCCCGACGGCATCAGCCTCTTGCAGCGACGTCACGCCTTGGCGCGCCGGCAGCGACTGCAAGATCGCCTTGTGAAACAACCCGCGCGCTTCCCGGCAGAGCATCAGAAGGGCAATCGAGGTCGCGCCGGAGCCCGAACCGAACAACGTGACATTGTTGGGATCGCCGCCGAACGCGGCGGCATTGTCATGAACCCAGCGCAGCGCCGCGATCTGGTCCATCATGCCGTAATTGGCGCTTGCGCCGTCGGGCGCATTGACGGCGAGCGCTGGATGCGCAAGCCAGCCGAACACGCCGAGACGATAGTTCACCGTCACGACGATGGTGCCATCCTGCGCAAGCTTCGCGCCATCGAGCAAGGGATCGTTCGCCGTGCCCGTGACAAAGCCGCCATCATGGAAGAAAACCATCACCGGCAGCGGTCCATCGACGCCGAAGGGCCGGAAGACGTTCAGCGTCAGACAATCCTCGCTCGCATGCAGCATCGCAGGCTGCAGGCACGCCGGACCAAAATCGTAGGCGGTCCGCATCTCCGAGCTCTCGGGAAGCGCCTCTGGCGCGCGCCATCGGAGCAGCCCGAGTGGCGCGGCCGCATACGCCAGTCCCTTGAAAGAGGCAACCTCGCCTTCGACAGCGCCGAGCATCTGGCCTTCATGCGTCAAGGCAAACGGGTATTGCCCGGCCTGCTGGGCCGAGGCCAAGCCGACCTGTCCCAGGACCACTGAAGAGACCATCGAAGCCGTAGCGAGCGCCAGCAAGGACCGCATCGGCGAAATCTCAATGCACAGTAAGTGCGTCCAATGCTTTTACGTCCGCCTGACACGGCGAGGCAAGCCTCACCCAGGCGTCGGTGCGATTGACAGCGAGCGCGCTTTGGGTCACTTTTTCGTCCGGTTGATACGGCCTGCCGGTTGCACCCTCCTGGGGACGGTGAACGTATCGAAGCCTGTTTCGGCCTCCCTTTGCCCGAGCGACCGGGTCAGCAACGCAACCACCTGACACGCCTGGTTCGCTCACTGCAAAGGACGACACCGATGCGCGATTTTCGCGATGCCAAGGCTATGGCGCAGACCCTGCGCGACTCCCTCCAGATCAAGGCCATCAGCATAAGTCACAGCGAGAGCCTGGAGCTGGTCTCCAGGATGTTCGGCGTCGCCGACTGGAACACCATGTCGGCGGCGCTCCAGGCCGATCGACGCGACGGCAAGACGCCGCCGGCAAGGCCGCAGGCAACGGGACCTCAAACCGGAATCGCAAGCTACCCCGCCGTTCCACTGCGCGACCTGGTCCCCTTCCCGACCGCGACCTATCCCTTGTTCGTCGGACGCCCAAAGACCATGCAGGCGCTCGACCATGCGTTCGAACGCCAGCGCGAGGTGGTGCTGGCGATCCAGAAGGATTCAGGCACCGACGAGCCTGGAGACGGCGATGTCCATGGGATCGGCGTTCTCGCCCAGTTGCTCGAGCTTGAATCGCTGCCTGACGGGACGCTGAAGGTGCTGACGCAGGTCAATCGCCGCGTCTTGATCCACCGCTTCGTCACCGCGAGCGGCGCATTCGAGGCGGAGGTTGCCGCCCTCGGCGAGGGACCGATCCCCGACGCACCCGAACTGATCCTCCGCGCGGTCAAGCGCTTCGAGCGCTATGCGGCGGCGCGTGACATCCGCATTCCCGGGGTTTGGCCCGTGCTCGAACAGACCCGCGATCCCGGTCGCGTTGCCGACATCATCGCAACGCGCCTGCGATTGCCGATGGGCGACAAACAGAACCTGCTGGCAACGCTCGATCCCGTGGCACGGCTGAAGCAGGTCGATGCGTTCATGGACTTTGGACGCCCACTATCACCGGCGCTCCAGGCAACGAAGCTCCGCGCGCTCGGCTATGCCACGGAAAGGCGCCATCAATACGCCACGCTGGAGCATCTTCTGCTCGCACTGCTCGACGATGCCGACGCCTCCGCCGTGATGCGGGACTGCAACGCAGACCTCGACGCCATGAGGGCGAGCCTCAAGGCCTATGTCGATCGCGGGCTCAACAATATTGTCGCCCAGGATGGCAGGGAGGCCAAACCCACCGCCGCATTCGAACGTGCAGAACAGCGCGCGGAAATCCATACGCATGAGCTGGGACGCGCCGCGGTGACCGGGGCGAATATGCTGATCGGCATATTTCCGGAGACGCGGAGCCCTGCGGCGCAACTACTCGCCGAACATGGGATCCTGCGCGCCCGTGCAGTCGAGGTCATCGCTCGCAACGCAAGCAAGACCTGACGGGCCGTCTGGCGTCGTAACGTTCGGAACGTTCGTACTCGCAAGACCGCCACAGCCGGACCTGGCGCTCGGGTCCGGGCTGCCTCGTCCACGGCTGGCCGTTATCCTTGGCTATCCTTGCCAGTCAACTCAGCGAGCGCGCGGCGCGCGACGATACCAAGTTCTCCGAGTGTCGAATGCCCGGCTTCTGCGGCCTTGATCAAGCGCTCGGCAATGAACCTGCGGCTGTCGTGGTCGCCGCCATGCGGCAATTGACGGCAGGTTTCCTCCAGCACCACGTCCATGTTCGCCCTGGTTCGCTCGCTCAGCTTCTTCATGGCGTTTGTTAGTCAGAGCCTCGGCACGGAAATCAGCATACTCGGAACAACAGCGTGATTGCCTCGAAAAATCAAGCGCTCACCGCGGTTGCTGCGGCGCGGCGTATGCCGCAAGCCGCAGTGCATCGCGCCTTCGCTACCCAAGATTGAATTTGCGCTGATGACAAACCAGCACTGCGGCGATAGCCTGTCGACAAAGCAAAATGCTCGGGAGGATAATCGCATGGCTGAGGCAATGGTTGCAGCACGTGCTTCGGAGGCCACCGGGAAAGCCCAACACGTGGACGTTGCCGTGGTCGGCGCAGGTTTTGCCGGTCTCTATCTTCTCCACCAGCTACGCAAGGCGGGTCTGACGACCGTCGCGCTGGAAGAGGCCGACGACGTCGGAGGCACCTGGTATTGGAATCGCTATCCCGGCGCACGTTGCGACATCCAGACCATCGACTACAGCTACACGTTCGATCCGGATCTTGAGACCGCCTGGACCTGGTCGGAGAAATACGCAGCCCAGCCCGAAATCTTGCGCTATCTCGGCTTTGTGGCCGATCGTTACGACCTCCGGCGCGACATCCGGTTCAAGACCAAGGTCACTGAAGCGCGATGGGACGAGGCAGCTGGGCGCTGGCAGCTCACGACCAGCAGCGGCCCGGCTGTATCCTGCCGCCACTACGTCATGGCGACGGGCTGTCTCTCCGCGCCAAAGCCGCCTGAAATCGACGGCGTCAAGGATTTCAAGGGCGAAATCTATTTCACCGGGCGCTGGCCGCATGACGGTGTCAATCTCTCCGGCAAGCGCGTCGCCGTGGTCGGCACGGGCTCCTCGGGCATCCAGCTGATTCCGCTGGTCGCCGAGCAGGCGGCACAGCTCACAATCTTCCAGCGCACGCCGGGCTTTGCGCTGCCCGCCCACAACGGCCCAGCACCGGCAGACCGCCTCGGCTTGCTGCAAGGCGACCGTGCCGCCTATCGCGAGCAGGCGCGCTGGTCGATGACGGGCGTGCCTTATCCGCAACAGACGTCGGTGAGCTGGCAGCTCAGCGATCCCGAGCGCCGCGCGCGGTTCGAAGAGGCGTGGGGCAAGGGCGATCTCGTTTACATCCTCACGCAACTCTGGGCCGACCAGGGTGTCGACGTCGAGGGCAACACGCTGATCGGCGACTTCATCCGCGAGAAGATCCGCGACATCGTGAAGGATCCGGAAACCGCCGCGGCCCTGATGCCGCACGACCATCCGTTCGGCGCCAAGCGCCCCTGTCTCGATACCAATTATTATGCGACCTATAACCGGCCCAACGTGACGCTGGTGAATCTGCGGCAGGAGCCGATCAAGGCGATCAACGCTGCCGGCATCACGACCGACAAGCGCAGCTTCGACGTGGATGTCATCGTGTTCGCGACCGGCTTCGATGCCATGACCGGCGCGATCCGGGCCGTGCATCCGATCACCGGCCGCGGCGGCAAATCGCTGTCCGACGTCTGGGCGGACGGGCCGCAGAGCTATCTCGGCCTGACGGTCGCGGGCTTCCCCAACTTCTTCATGATCACGGGACCGGGCAGTCCGTCGGTGCTGTCGAACATGGCGGTGTCGATCGAGCAGCATGTCGATTGGGTGGTCGAGCGCCTGGCCGCACTTCGCGACGCCGGCTTCACCACCATCGAGGCAACCGAGAGAGCGCAGGCCGGATGGGGTCGGCACATGGCCGACTGCTCGATGCTGACGCTGCATCGGCTCGCCAATACCTGGTACACGGGCGCCAATGTCCCCGGCAAGGTGCAGGGCCTGATGCCCTATACCGGCGGTGTCGGCCCCTATCGCAGCATCTGCGACGAGATCGTCGCTCGCGGCATGCTCGGCTTCAGTCTCACCGGTCCGAATGTCGCCGCGCAATGCAATGACGGCGAGATCGTGCGCCTGCAGCCGGACGTGCGCATCGTGCTCGGCATGCTGGCGCAGCTGAACCTGCCGCCGATCGAATCGATGGGCGCGCTGGGTGCGCGCGCCTTCGTCAACGAGTTCAACCAGGCCCGCCCCGCAGGGCGGCCGGTCGGCGAGGTCGTCGACGGCACGCTCGATGGCGCTGACGGCGCGCTGCGCTATCGCCTCTATCGGCCAGCGACTCCCGGGCCGCACCCGATCGTGGTCTATTTCCACGGCGGCGGCTGGGTGCTCGGCGACGAGCAGTCCGACGATCCGTTCTGCCGCGACATGTGCCAACGCACTGGCATGATGTTTGTCAGCGTCGGCTACCGGCACGCACCGGAGCACCGCTTCCCGGCGGCAGCCGAGGACGGCTATGCGGCGACGCGCTGGGTCGCGGCGCATGCGGCCGAACTCGGAGGCACGCCGGGCCCGGTGATCGTCGCGGGCTGGAGCGCCGGCGGCAATGTCGCCGCCGTCACCTGCCAGCTCGCGCGCGATCGTGGAGGCCCGCAGATCTCCGGCCAGCTCCTGGTGTGCCCGGTCACCGACTGCACATTCGACCGTCCGTCCTATGAGGAGAATGCGGTCGGCTACTTCCTCACACGCTCGCTGATGTACTGGTTCTGGGACATCTACTGCTCGCCCGCCGAGCGCACCGATCCGCGCGTCTCGCCGCTGCGTGGCAAGGTCGCCGGCCTGCCGCCGGCGTTCGTGGTGACCTGCGAGTTCGATCCTTTGCGCGACGAAGGCATCGCCTATGCGGACGCGCTCGCAGCCGCAGGCGTTCCGGTCGAGCAGTTGCAGGCGCGCGGCCATTTCCATTCGTCCTTCACGATGGTCGACGTGGTGGTCACGGGCGTCCGTGGACGGGTGCAGATGGCGGACGCCTTGCGCCGCTTTGCCGGCCTTCCGCCGGAAACACGGCGTGGCGATGACGCGAGCTTCGGTCACGCCTCGCCCGCGCACAAGATCGCGGCTGCCGCGAGCTGACTGCCGGCGTCGCGGCTGTGGTCGCGTGATCTGTGGGCTGGACTGGTCCGCAGATGCGGTCAAAAATGGTTTCGTCGACGGGGAACGAATCCCAGGCGCGTGCGTTGCGAGCTTGTGGCATTGAGATGCAGCGATAGGTGTGGGCCCCGGCACGCGACCATGTGTGCTGGGGTTCTTTTTGCGTGAGCGCGTAGCAGGGGCAGATGTCTTCCGAGTCCAAGATGAACTTCGGCGCAACCGCGCGCTTGCGCAAATGGCCCTCGCTCGGAAACCAGCGGCGCGAGGACCGGGAGACCTACCTCGTGCTCGAAGACACGCTGGACCGATGCATCACGGCCTTCATGGACAAGCCGCTGGCAACCAGGCACCTCTATGAAATCCATACGTCGCCACAACCGCCGCTGGTGACGAGGATTCTGTCGCCCGAGCACATCGCCGAGCTGTCCCGGTTGCGGGAATTTCTCTGACGCCGCGCGACGACGAATGACATCCCGAGGAACATTCCTCGGCTCTTTCCCGTTGATGATGCGAACCAAGGCGTGAGTGCCCACGATGCTCGAAGCCGTCCCATTATCCCTCGATGTGCCCTATGGCGCAGATCAAACGCTGTTCGTCGTGATCGACCGGATCAGCGGCACCAGGGAAATCCGCATCGAGCGCACGGATCTCGACCAGACGATCGGCGAGTTCATCGCCGGCTGCTTCAGCGACCCCGTGCGGGTGATTTCGTTCAACACGCTCGAGCACTGGGTCAAGGACATCTCTGCCGACGTCGCCATCGAAATCCAGTCCCGCTGCGACATCGACGGCACCGACCTGCCCGACCATCTCCGGGATTTCGTCGAGAGCAACATCTGCGCGAGCGCCTCTACGCCGCATGGTATGGATGCCGCACTCCGGGCGCGGATTGCGGCACGCTAGAGCATGATCCGGAAAAGTGTGAAGCGGCTTTCCCTCGCGACAACGCGCAACGCGTTTGCGCCGAGATCATGCTCAAGCAACAACCCAAAGCGCGAGGACGATTGATCCCAATCTCATCGCCTTTAGGTCGGCCACCAATCGTTCAGCACACAGACAAAAAAAGCGCCGCATCGCGGCGCCTTTTCATCGGCACGCTCAGTGGTGCCAGAACAACGCTAACAGCAGGATGATCGGCAAGGGAACGCCGAGCAGCCAAAGCAAAGCACCTCTTCCAAATCCCATGGCTTCTCTCCTCCTCATCACGGACATGACGCGGGGCGCAAAGAGAAGTTCCAAGCCGTCTGGCGTGGCTGCATGCCGAGAAAGCATGGCGTCCGGAATGATCAGGCCTATCGGCGCCTGCCGGCCATCGCTTCGATCTCGCGGCGACGGTCGCCGGCGAAGGACAACAATTTCTCGACCGTGAGCGTATCCGTGATCCGTTTCGCCAGCCGCTCGGCGCGCGCAGCCTGGTCCTCAAGATGCTGGATCGTGTTCACGCGCCCTCCCCGGCCGTCGAAATTTGTCTAGTCCGCCATGTTGCTTCAGCGAAACTAACAGCCGGTTAAGCGCGGTATGCGGCTGCGACGTCGCAGAGCCGGACCCTGCGACACGGCGGTTACTGCACCACGTCGAGCTTCACATTGGCGACGCCCTTGTTGACCATCCCGAGCGCCTCGGCGGCCGAATAGGAGACGTCGACGACGCGGCCGCGGACATAGGGTCCGCGGTCATTGACGCGGACCGTCACCGAGCGTCCGGTGGAGACATTGGTCACGCGCAGGCGCGTGCCGAACGGCAGCGAAGGATGGGCGGCGGTGAGTTCGTGCTTGTCGAACTTCTCGCCGCTCGCGGTCTCCTGGTCATCCGAGTAGAAGCTTGCGACGCCCTGCGAGGCCGTGCGCGCCGCGACCGCGCGGGTTGGCGCGTGATGCCGCGGCCGGGCGTAGACGCCCGCGAGCCTGCGGGTCTCGTGACGGTGCTCGGTCATGGCCTGCCGGCTTGCAGTTGCGAATTCGGCTTTCTGCCGCGCCACCGGGGATTGCGCACAGGCCGCGAGGGATGCGGCACCGATAACGGCGAGGACAAGTCGAGCAGCCTGCCCGCGCGGGGAACCTTGGCTTGCGCCGTTCTGGTGAACGGTTCTGGCACATTCGAAGCGAGACATGATTACGCCCCTCCGATCGGCCTCTACTCCGTCGGTCAATGGAGGCAGAACCTTGTCGGAAAAAAAGCCGGGCTGCGGCTGGGTGCAGTTTCACCCAGGCTGTTGCGATTACACCACAGTTCGTCGCACGTCTCGAATCAAGACACAGCCCGTCCGATCGGCGCATCAACCGTGAGATTCTCGCCAGAATACGGCGTGCGCTTCACGCGCCGCGCTCTCCGTGAGAAGTCGCGCGAGCTCGCGCCAATAAAGGTTCCGCCATCGCCGTTGCAGGCTGGCCAGAAACGCGATCTCCCGCTCGGTCAGGAAGCACATGGCGACTCCAATCGCAATTCCGCGCACCTCGCGCGTCTCGCCTCATCCGCTACCAACAAGTCCACTCATCGGCGTGACATCGGCGCTGTCGGGGAACACGATGCTGGCAAGCACGGTGCTCTCGACACGCAGATGATCCTGCAGCAGCCCCTTCAGCACGGCGCGCAGATCCGTCGTCGGCTTCAGGTCGCGATCCTCGAACAATTGTGCCGGCTTCAATCCCGGCCAGTCCGCGATCACGCGGCCGCCTTTGAGCGCTCCGCCGGTGAGGAATGCGACCGTGCCGGTGCCATGGTCCGTTCCCTCCGTGCCGTTGATCCGCGCGGTGCGCCCGAACTCGGTGACGACGGCGACGACGGTATCGTGCCAGGCCTCGCCCATGTTGGTCTCGATCGAAGCGAGCGCACCGTCGAGCGCACCGAGCAGGTTGAAGAGCTGCCCCGAAGCAGCGCCCTCTGCGATATGCGTATCCCATCCGACAAAACCCATGGCGCCAACGCGCGGGCCGTCGTGCTTTGCGAGATAGCGCGCGGCGGTGCCGGCAGCTTCCGCAAAATACGCGCGCACGCGTGCAATCCCAGGCGGCATCAGTGTCGGATCCTCCGACATCGGATCGCCCATCCCCGCGGTGCCGCCGAGCGAAGCGAGCTTCATGCGCGCCTGAAGCACGGCGGCAAGCTTCGGATCGGTGTGCTGATAGAGATCGAGCAGGCGGTTCTGCGTGTCCTCGCTCGCCGACAGAAGCTTTTGCGGCACCCACGACATGACGGGTGCCGAGCCGCGCACCACCAGCGGCGTCACCGCACCGACGCCGAGCGCCCGGCTGCCGCGCGGATCGACGCGACCGCCCGATTCCAGCGCGACCAGCGCGCGATTGAGCCAGCCGGAGCCGATCGCGCCGGGCTTTGCGATTCCGCTCTCGAGCACGTCCTGGCCGTCGAAATGCGAACGCTCGCGATAGGGCGTCGCCGTGGCGTGCACGATCAGCGCCTGCTGGCTCTTGTACAGCCGATGCAGATTGGGCATCGCCGGATTGAGCGCGAAGAAGGAATCCAGCGGCAGCGCCGGCGTCTTGCCGTCGAGCACCAGGGCGCGATCGCCGCGCAGGGAGATCCAGTCGGGATCGCCGACCGGCGCGACTGCGCCAAGGCCGTCGAGTGCGCCCCTCAGGATGATGACAAGCAGGCGCGGATCGCGCCCTTCCGCGCGCGCCAGCTTCGGCATCTGGCTCCACGCGAACAGCGCGCCCGAGCCGATCAGCAGCTCACGCCGTGTCGGCAGGTGATTGGCGAAGCTCATGCTCACCTCCTCTGGAAGTCTGCCGACATGAACAGCAGCGCGAGCGCCTGCTGCCGGCTTTCGGCGCGATTGACCGCCTGTTTGACCTCTGGCGACACCTGCGATGCGTAAACGGTCTCGATGATCTCCTGCGGGTCGGCCTGGCCAGCCATCCGCTCGGCGAAATTGTTGGCGACGTCGAGGCGCCGGCCCACGCCATCGATCCAGCTCGCCTCGTCGTCCGGATAGCCCTTCGGCGCCGGCGGCCGCCACAGCGCCTCCCCGAGCAGTTCCTGTCCGCCCGTGAAACGCGTCGGATCGGCCTGCGTGATGCCGGTCGCGCGCACCATGCCGACCACCCATTCGCCGGGACGCTTGAGCTTGGACGGCGGCTCGCTCCACGCCTCGGACGAAGACACCATCGTCTTCGCGATCTCCTTGAGGTCGCCGTCGGTCTCGCGAAACGTCTTCGCCATCTGCTCGACCAGCGATGGTGGCGGCGTCTCGGCAACGAAGTGGCACGCGAGCTTGGTCGCGACGTGCATCGCCGTCGCAGGATGAGCCGCAAGGTCGCGGAGCACGGCGCGTCCCTGCTCGACGCCATCCTGGTCGTAGAGCTTGCCGAGCACCGTTTGCCCGCCGGGCTCATGGAGCCGCGGGTTGAAGGTAAACTCTCCGCCTCGCTCGGGATCGTTGCCGGGCGGAATCAGGGTCCAGCCCGTCAGAACGTTGGCGAAGCTGATGACATCGTCCTGCGTATATCCGCTGCGCACACCGAGCGTATGCAGCTCCATGATCTCGCGCGCAAAATTCTCGTTCAGGCCGCGGCTGCGGTTGATGCCCGCGATCGAGTTCGCGCCCATCGAGCCGAGATTGTCGAGATAGAACAGCATGGCCGGATGGCCCTCGGCGGCCTGCAGGAGATCGTTGAAGCGGCCGAGCACGTGCGGACGAATGGCCTCGCGCTCATAGGCACCCGACATGCTCTGGATCTTGTTTGCGGAGATGCAGAAGTGGTTGGACCAGAACCACACCAAACGCTCGGCAAAGCCGATTTCCGCGGCCAGGGCCGCCTCCGTGCGTACCTTGGCTTCCTCAAGATAGATCGGCCGTCCCGGATCGGGAACGGCGTCGGCGGCCTTCTTGGCCGCCATCCCGGCAGCTTCCGCGCCCTGACCCTGAGTCTGTCCTTGCTTCTGTCCCTGACTCGCGTCCTGGTCCTCGGCCATGACGGGAGCCGCGGCCATCTGCTGCTTCTTGGCTTCCTGCTTGGCCCGCGCCGCACGCTTGGCATTGGCGTCCGCGACCGTGCGATAGGCCTTGGCGCTAGAGGGAAGGCTGGCTGCGGCTGCAAGCAACAGCGGCCGGTCGAGCTCGGCGATCAGCGCTGCGCGTGGGTCGGCCTCGATCGCGGCAATCGACCCCGGTCGCGACCCCATGCCGAAGCGATGGAGCGCCAGCACGGCCTCAGCCTTTGCAGAATTGCTCATGGCGGGTGCCCGATATGTCAGCCAACCGAACCATCACGCTAGGCCAGCATCGCTGACCATGACGCTCTGTAGTGCTACAGATCGTAGCATTTACATCAAACGACTGCAAGCTCCGATTGAGCGGTCCGCGACGCGCGCTCATTAACCTCGCCGGCCAACTCGGGAAAGAAACTGAAGATGGGCTCATTGATGCCGCCGATGATCCCGCGATCGATCGCGATCCCGACGGCGAGCGACGCGACACTCTTTGAAACCGATTTCACGTTGTGCAGTGTATCGGCATCGAAGGTGACGTTTCCCACCTGGCGACCGTTGATTTCGTCGGCGCCCTTGAAGTACCGCACCAACTTGTCACCGCGTGCGACCAGAATGCCGTGCACATTGGCAGTGCCCGGAGCCGCGAGCCGATCGACAATCCTGCGCATGCGGCGCGGTCGATAAGCTTATCCTCGTTGACGGCAACGATGGGCCAGCCGTCGTCTCGCGCCGCCGGAATACCGGAGTCGTCGGGCGGGTCCGGATATACCGGCAACGTGGTGAGCGGCACCAGCGCAGCTCCACCGAGAAGTGAAACAAACTGGCGCCGTCTCATTTGATGCTCTCATTCACGCCTTTTGCGGTAGCTCAGCTCGCTTGGGTTGCTAGAAATTCGGCCCCAGCGCAATCTTCGTGATGGTGCCGTTCTTGACCCCGATTCGCCATTCCGCCGAGCCGTTGGCGAACTGCGCGATGTAGATGTCGCTGTCGAGTGCGGTGACGCCGCGGAACGACATCGCGCGCAGCGCACCGAGCCGCGTCAGGATCGCCTGATCGAACGGAAGCTGCTGACGCGTCTGCTCGGCGACCTCCGTGGTCATGTGGTCGTAGTCCGGACGGCCCTTGCTGACGCTCTCGATGTACTGCCGCAGCATCTCCTCGCCGTTGGCGATCGGCATGTTCCGCCGCGCGACGCGCCCGAGCCGCGCGCCGGGATGCGGCGCGTCGACGTTGTAGAAACGCGTCTGCCGTCCCGGCAGCAGTATCTCGCGACATTGTCCCGAGCGCTCGGCGATCACCCAGGGATTGTTGACCGTGGTGAGGAAGGATGACGTCATGCTATTGCCGATGGTTGCCTGCACGCGCCGATTGCCGTCCGCATCGAGGTTGAAGACCTGAATGTCGTCACCGGTGTCGTTGTAGAACATGATCCTGATCGGAGAGGTGCCGGCCTGGCCGCGAACGGCGACTTGTTCCGAACAGGCGACGATGCCGCCGAGCTCGTCGTTGCCGTCCGGACGGAAGGTCACGTCACCGGCCTTACCGTCCGGGTCGATCAGCAGGCGAAACTCGGCCGTGCCATTCTCGAACTTCGCACCATAGATGTCATAGCCGCCGGGGCCGACGCCGCGGAAGAATATCGATTGCACCGCGCCGAGCGCCAGGAACGTCGCGTGCAATTCGCCGACCTGCCGATGGATCTTGGCCGCCAGCGGCGCGCTCATGGAGTCGTAGTTCGGCGTGCCGCGGCGTATGTCGTCGATTCCGCGAAGGATCATCTCCTTGCTTCCCGGCGCCGGGACCTGGTCCCTGAACCGCTCTGGAACTTCCGCGATCCGCCGCAGGAAGTCGGCCTCAATGCTGCCTGCCATGGCCTCATCGATACGTCCGGCCAGGCGCGGGCCTGAGGCCGCGCTGTGCAGGAGGACCCGCGCAACCCGGGCCTGATCGTCGCGCAGGAAGATCACGAGATCGTCGCCCCGGATCGAGAAGGCGTCGGCACCTTCGGCCATCAGGGCAAAGGCGGGCCGGCCGGTTTCGTGCACCAGCAGGCGATCGCCATCGCGCTTGACGGTCAACACCCGGTTGAAGGCGACCTTGTACCAGCCGACATACTGGTCGAGCGAGGCTGCATCGGCGGTCGAAGCAGGCATCTCGGCGACGCGCGAGGTGCGGACCTCGCGACCGTTCACCCGCATCATCAGCTCGGAAGACCGGCGCTCCGCGTCGACCGGGAACGTGATGCTGCCGAACGAGGCAACGTAGGATGCCATGCCATCCTGCACCGTCAAGCGCTGCTTGCGCTGCCCGGTCCACTGCCCGAACAACTCATCGCCGTCGCGGAAGATGGCGAACACCGACGACGGGCCAAGCGCGTAGAAATTGACGAACGCGCGGTAGTGCTGGGCGTTGCTGGTCTCACCGGCATCCTCCACGGCCGGGCTCGCCTCCGGCGTGCGATAGGCGATCATGCCGGTCGACACGATGACGGCGGGCACGATCATGGCCGCGATCCAGACACGCTTGCGCCAGCCGACTGCTGCAGGCATCGCCGCGGCCGCAATGATGCGCTCGACGCGGGCGCGCACCGTCGATGCCCGCGCCATCGCGAGCTCCATCGGACGCGGCTTCACCGAGGTTGCGACGTCGAGCAGGATCTCCGCGTAGGACAGCCTGTCGTCGATCGCCTCGATCGCCTGGACGTCGCTGATGATCTCGGCCAGCTCCGCCAGATGCGCAAGCTGCCACCACGAGAATGGGCTGAACCAGAACACGGCGCGGTTGAGTGACGCGAGCAGCAGGACGTAGAAGTCGCGATTGGCGACATGCGCGCCCTCGTGGGCGAGCACGGCGAGCCGCTTCCGCGCATCCCAGTCAAGAAACTGCGGCGGCACGAGAATGGTCGATCCGAAGGTGACGGGACCGCCGACATCGCGGCTGATGCGCACCTCGGCTTTGACTACCCGGGGGCCGCCCATCGGCTTTGCAGCCCGCGCCAGACGAAAGGTCAAGAAGAGGCCGACGAGGAGCCGCAGCAGCAGGAAGCCGGCGACGCCCGCATAGGTCATCGTCGCGATGGCCCACCAGTTGATCGGCGCCGCGCTTTTCGCCGGCGGCGCCAGGGCTGCGCCGTGCTCGGCGGACAGCAAGGCTGGCAAGGACTCGGCCATCGGCGCTTCAACCGGCCAGACATCGTCCGGCGCTGCCACCGGCAAAGGCAGGCGGGTGATGGTGAGCGTCGGCCAATGCATCACGAACGGCATCGCGAGCGAGGCCAGCAGCACGACGACCCACGCCGTCATCTGCACGTGCGGATTGCGCACGCGAAAGAGATAAAGACCAAACCAGACGACGCCTCCCAGTACAAAGGAGCGCAGCGCCGCCTCTGCCAGAGTTGCGATCATTCTTTCTTCACTCCCCTCACCTTTTTCGCCTTGGCCACCTGGTCAGCCAGCGTGCGCAACTGTTGCTGATCGAGCATCGCATTATCGACCATGCCGACCAGCACCTCCTCGATCGAGCCATTGCAGAACCAGTCGACGATGCGCTGGACCGCCTTGGCGGCGACGCGCGCGCGGGGCTCGACCGCCTGGTAGACGTAGGTGCGTCCGTCCACAGTGTGCCGCGCGTAACCTTTTTCTTCCAGCCGGCGCAGGACGGTGCGGACGGTCGATTCCTTGAGACGACGCGGCAGCCGTTCACGCACGACCTCGGCTGTCACCGGCCCATGAGCCCAAACCAATTGCATGACCTCGCGCTCGAGGTCGCCCAGTTCGGGCAAACGATCGTCCATGGTGTGTGACCTTGTCGCTGGAAGTTTCTTGTAACGCTACAGATCGTCGCATATACGGCCGCGCCGCGCAACGGCGTTTCCACCTCAGATGGTGCCGTGGTGCTGACCGATCCGCCCGCCCGGGGCGGGCGAAGCCCTCAGTAATGCGGCTCGTACATCTGCGACCGGACGAGGCCCACCACGTCATTGGGCGCCGACCCTTCGGCAAGGCCACGCTGATAGGCCACCTGCGCTACGGCGGCCGCGATCCGGGCGGAGACCTCGCGGATGCGCGGCAGCGCCGGATAGAGGCTGCCCTGGTCCAGATCGTCCTTGCCGACACAGTCGGCGAGCGAATGGGCGGCGGCCATGAACATCTCGTCGGTCACGAGGCGCGAAGCGGTTGCGATCACGCCGAGGCCGACGCCCGGGAAGATGTAGGAGTTGTTGCCCTGGCGCGGGACGAAGGTCCTGCCGTTAAACGTCACCGGGTCATAGGGACTGCCGCAGGCGAACAGCGCGCGGCCTTCGGTGTAGCGATAGGCATCCTCGGCCGAGCACTCCGCCTTCGAGGTCGGATTGGAGAGCGCGAACACGATCGGATGCGCGTTGAGCTTCGCCATCGCCTTGAGCACGTCCGGCGTGAACGCGCCGCCAACCGCCGCCACGCCGATGATCGCGGTCGGTTTCAGCGTTTCGATCGCGGCGGGGAAGTCGGCGATCTGCCCGTGGTCGTGGGCGTAGCGCAGCTTGTGACCGGACAGGCCGGCCCGTCCCTTGACGACGAGGCCGCGGGAATCCACCAGCCAGTTGCGGCTGAGCGCTTCGGCTTCGGAGGCCCCCTCCGCCATCATCGCCGAGACCACGAGATCCGCGATGCCGGTCGCCGCTTCGCCTGCACCCAGGAACAGTATGCGTTGATCCCTGAGTTTGCCGCCGCTGACGCGCAGTGCCGAGAACAGGCCGGCAAGCGCCACCGCTGCCGTGCCCTGGATGTCGTCGTTGAAGACGCAAGCCTCGTCCCGGTACTTGTGCAGAAGCTTAAACGCGGAGTGGTTGGCAAAATCCTCGAACTGGATCAGCACGCCTGGAAACGCCTTGCGCGCGGCCTGCATGAACTCGTCGACGAAACTGTCATAGGCTTCGCCGGTCAGGCGCCTTTCGCGCAAGCCGAGATAATAGGGATCGCGCAACAGCTCCTCATTGTTGGTGCCGACGTCGAGCACGATCGGCAGGCACTGCTCCGGATGCACCCCGGCACAGGCCGAATAGAGCGAGAGCTTGCCGACCGGGATGCCCATGCCGTTGGCACCGAGATCGCCGAGACCGAGAATCCGTTCGCCATCGGTCACCACGATCAACTTGGCGGGATAAGGCCAGTTCTTCAAAATCTCGGCGATCTGGCCGCGGTCACGCGAGGAGATGAACATGCCGCGCGGACGCTGGAAGATGAGGCCGTATTTCTGGCAGGCGAGCCCGACCGTCGGGGTGTAGATCAGCGGCTGGATTTCGTCGATATTGTCGCAGACGACACGAAAGAACAGCGCCTCGTTGCGATCATGCAACGCGTTCAGCGCAACATATTTCTCGAGATCGCTCGGCAGACTGCGCAAGTTGATCAGGACACGCTCCGCCTGGTCCTGCATCGTCAGCACGCACGCCGGCAACAGGCCGCGCAAGCCGAGTGCGGCCCGCTCCTGCTCGGTGAAGGCGGTGCCCTTGTTGAGCAAGGGATCGCGCAGCAGCGTCATGCCACGCGGCGAGTTTGAAGGCGTTGAGTCGGCGCCGACCCGATCAGGTCTATTCACGAATTCCCCCGAGAGTTTCTTATGTGCGAACGAACATTGTCGGCCACCCCTTGATTGAGATCAAGGACGTTGCAGGTCAAGACCCGATTGTGATCTCGCACCGCAGCGACCCGGGAGTGACGAAGAATGATGCAGATGGCTGCTGCGTAGCGCCGGCCGCAAGGTCGATGCTGCGCCTATTCGGCCTTGATGTCGGCGATCTTCACGATGCGCCACCACTTGTCGATCTCGGCTCGCTGGAACGCCGCGAGTGCAGCCGGAGTCTGCTGCTCGCGCGGCGGGATCTCCTGACCGAGCTCGGCAAAGCGCTGACGGACCGTGGGATCAGCGAGCGCGGCGACGATGGCCGCGTTGAGCCGCTGGACGATGTCCCTGGATGTGTTCCTCGGCGCCCATAATCCGTGCCAGTAGGAAATGTAGAGGCCAGGCAGGCCTGCTTCGTCGACCGTCGGAACATCAGGCGCGGAGGCAAGTCGCGTCGGCGAGGTCACGGCAAACGCCTTGATCGTGCCGTTCTTGATCTGCGGCAGCGAATTCGACGCCTGATCGAACATCAGGTCGATCTGCCCGGCCACGAGGTCAGTCATGGCCGGCCCCGCACCACGATAGGGCACGAACTGAAATTCAGTACCGGTCCTGGTCTTGAAGAACACGCCGGCGACATGCGCGCCGGAGCCGGCGCCGGCCGTCCCGGCCGACGCCTTGTTCGGATTGTCCTTCAGCCAGGCGATCAGCTCGTTGAGATTTCCAGCCTCCAGGGTCTTCCTGCCGACGATGAGCTGCGGGCCGCTGGCAATTAGCGCGATCGGTTCGAAATCGGCAAGCACATCGTAAGCGAGCTTGTAGACGGCGCCGTTCAGCACCTGCGTGCCCCAATGCCCGATGGTGATCGTGGTGCCGTCGGGGGTTGCCCGCGCCACGCGCGCGCCCGCGATGCTGCCGGATGCACCGACCACGTTCTCGACCACGATGGTTGTGTGAAGATCGGCCGCCATCCGCTCGGTGAGAATCCGCGCCAGCGTGTCGGTCGGCCCGCCCGCGGCAAACGGCACCACCAGCGTGATGGGCCGCGACGGGAATGACTGGGTCATCCCTGGTGCGGCGGACGCAACAAGTCCGATCAGCGTGCAAATCGCAGTGACGAAGCCGCGCAATCCAGCCGACAATCCACCCATCATTCCCCCAGCCTCCCGCTTCCGCCCGCCGTTAACCGGCGGGCACGTTTGTGGGCAGAAGTGAACGACGTCGCCGTTCAGGAGGCAAGGACGAAGATCAGCCGGTCGCGCGTCGCAAGGTCAGGTTCGAGGCCGTGTCGGCCGGCGCGGCGATCTGCATCAGGATAGTCTGGGCGGAGGAAGCAATCTCGATTCCGTTTTCCTGGAAGCGCAGCTTCATGCGGCGATTGAACTCGCGTTGAACCGGCCAACGGCCGCTGTCGGTGCAGCGGATCTGGCCAACGATCGACACCATCGAACCATCCACCTTGTCGATGCCCCAGAGCTCGAGATCGCCGCGGATCGCGGCGCGGAATTCGGGCTCCCGACGCATGTCATCGACGATGTCCTTGAGGATTTGTCCGGCGCGATCGGTATCCTCCTTGTAGGCGACATTGACACTGACGGACGCATTGCCCGCGCCACGGCTTGAATTGGTGATGGTGGTCACCGCGCTGAACGGAACGATGTGCAGCGATCCGTCGCCGGCGCGCAGGCGAATGGTGCGGATCGAGACGTTTTCGACCACGCCCGTCAGGCCGGAGACGCTGACGGTGTCGCCGACCTGGACCGTATTCTCGAGGAGGAGAAACAGGCCGGTGATGAGATCCTGCACCAGCTTTTGCGAGCCGAAGCCGATGGCGATGCCGACGATGCCGGCCCCCGCCAGGAGCGGCGCGACATTGACGCCGATCTCGCTCAGCGCAGTGAGACCGACGACGGTCGCAATCAGGCACAGCAACACCGTCCGCAGCATCGGTTGAAACGTGCGCAGGCGCGCCGCGCGGGCATAGTGGCCCTCGCGCGACAAGGCGTTGATCTGTCGGTCCAGCAGCGCGTTGCTGGCCTCCCATATCGCGGCCGCGATTGCGGCGGCAACGCCGATGGTCGCGACCGCAGACAGGAGCCTGCTGCCGATCTGACCGCCATAGAACCAGACGATCGCATCCACGCCCCAGACCTCCAGCACGGCCACGAAACCGATAAAGGCGATGACGCCAGAGACGATCTTGCGCAGCAGGGGCAGATAGCGGTTGGCGCGGATCTCGAGGCCGGGAAAGCGCTGGAGGATCTCCGGATTGATGCGGAAGCCGCGATCGATCAGGCTCAGCGTCACCATGATGGCGACGCGCGTGATCAGCGCCACCACGACGGTGCCGACGAAATACTGGAGCAGCAGCGAATAGCCGTTGCGGATGTTGAGCGCCCAGACGGCCCACAGGGCCAGATCGAGTGCAATCGCAAGATAGTGCCAAATGCTGGCAACGCGATTACGTACCCTTGCCGCAAGACCCTGCCGGCCGGCCGGCGCGCGAATGGCCTCGGCGACCTGGCGACGGCACTGCAGGATGATGACCACGATGAAGAGATGCACGATCAGCATGACCATGCGCAGCAAGGCCGCATAGCCGGCCCGATGCAGGCCGAGCAGCAGCGCCACATTGGCAAAGGCGATGCCGGAAACGCCGACACCGACGATGCGCCGCGCCCAGATCTCGATATAGGCCGCGGTCTCGGCGCGAACCGGAAAGAGCCCGAAAGGCCCCGCGAGCGCCCGGACCAGACAGATCAGTCCGCGCGAGAAGGCATAGGCATTGACGACGGCGAGAATAACGAGGCGGACGGTTGCCGGTTCGCCGATCTCGGTTCCCAGCAACGTCGTGGCGATGCCGACAAAGACGAACACCGGGAGCAATTCGATCACGAGGCGGCCGAGCACGAAGGGCAGACGGAGCAAGAGTTGCCAGGCGCGGGCCAGACTGGCGCGGCGGCGATGCAGCTCAGGCTCTGCGGCAACGGACAATGGCGGCTCGATGATGGGGAGCGCCTGCGCGGGCACGTGCGGAGCCTGCGGCACGCGCGCCTCCAGGAATGCGACCGGACGCCTGATCAGGCGGAAAATCAGCCACTCGGCGCAGAAGGCGCAACCAAACACCAGCGCCAGCTTCCACGCGATCTCGATCAGCAGATTGTAGGCGGCGGGATCATTGGCCGTCCGCACGATCCAATAGTAGAACGCCGGAAAATGCGTGAGCGTCCGCGCCATGTCGGCGACCTGACGCGAGATCTCGCCGATCTCTTCCGAGACCGTCAGCAGGAGCTGCGCGCCGAGGCCGTCGGCTGACAGCGAAGCAGGAGACTTCTGCTCGGGCGCGGCAGTCGTAGCCTGCGGCTGATCCGACGCACTGGCGATTGCGCGCAGCGTATCGATCATCCGGGCACGCTTCTGATCGTCCTGCAGCGTGTCCAGCGCGCGCCGGGCCTGCTCTGGGGAGAGCGTTGCAGCATTGCCGGTCGCAGGCACCGCCGGTTCGGCGCGCGCACCAGAAAGAGTTGAGATCGCGAGGAAGACACAGGCGACGAGAAGCGCCGAAGACAGCCTTTGCGACACGATGAGTCCCCAGAAATAGCTAAGGCGGTGTCAGAACCGGCACCGCCTTTGTGTACGAGTCATGTCGGATCATCGCTATTCGCCCCGGTCCTGTGTCGGAAGTTTGCCGTCGCGGCGACTTTCTCTTGGCATTTGCCGCGGCACATGACACACGCCGTCGCCGCGCACACAACCGAGTCGCGGTCTTCACGGCAATCACCGCTCGCCACAATCGTGCCGAAGCTCCACGACAGAGAGCCGGCTCACGATCGATTAATAGAAACAGGGATGCTCAAAAACACAGCGCCGGGAAGGTAAGGGGCCATGCCTCACTGATGCAGCCCACTTCACCTTGACCCGGCGTGCCGTTCGCGGATTTCGCCGCTATGCGATAGTCCGAACGAGCTCCATCGCACTTAACGCGGCTGGATTTGCGGAGGTGGTGTCATAGACCTCCCCTTGCTCATGACATGGACGTTACGCGTCGCGCTGGGCGACCATCGGCATGCTCCTCCCGTGACATAAAACTGTCAAGCGGGAACGATGGCGCAGTCGGACAAATGTGAAGCGATGGCGCGCGTTCCACGATCGGAATAAACCGGTTCCACCGGCGTTTGTATCGACGAGTGCTCTTCCTCCTGCGCCAATATTCCGAGCCGGAAAAATCACACATGAAAATCGTCCATCGCCTCGCCGTCATTGCCGCGACGTTCGCCGCAATTGGCTCCGCATACGCGCAGAACTCGCCGCAAACCTTGACCCGGAAGGTCGAGGGCACTGAAAACGTCTACATCTTCCGCTACAGCGGACACCAATCGATGTTCGTCGTGACCCCGCAGGGCGTGATCGCCACCGATCCGATCTCGTATGAGCGTCCCGCAAAGCCCTATATCGACGCCATCAAGGCCGTCACCGACAAGCCGATCAAATACGTCATCTACAGCCATCATCACTACGACCACGCCGCCGGCGGCCAGGCCTTCAAGGACCTCGGCGCCACCTTCATCGCGCACCGCCGGCTGAAGGAGCGCTGGCTCGACTTGAAGAAGCAGAACGCGCTGCTTGCTGATGTCGTGATGCCGGACCAGGTCGTCGACGACAAGAAGACCATCACGCTCGGCGGCACCACGCTGGAGCTGGTCTATGTCGGCCGCAACCATTCGGACAATTCGCTGGTGATGCGTCTGCCGAAGGAGAAGCTGGTCTTTGTCGTCGACTTCGCGCCGATCGAGTCCATCCAGTTTCGCAACATCCCCGACAACGCCTCGCCGCTGGAATATATCGCCTCGTTGAAAAAGCTCGCATCGCTGGACTGGGAGCGGATGATCCCTGGCCACCCCAATGCCGGCGGACGCCTGGGCACCAAGAAGGACATTCAGGACGACATCGCGTACATGGAAGATCTCTCCGCCGAGGTGAAGAAGGCCGCCGACGCCGGCAAATGCTTCGACACCGCGATGAAGGAGGTCAAGCTGCCGAAATACGAGAAGTGGGCGAACTACGAGAACGGCCTTGCCGCCAACGTCGAGCGCTTCTGCTACTGGTGGGGACGCGGGTATTGACGCAACTCGCCACCCGAGGAGAGCCGTCATCACCCGCGAAGGCGAATGCGGGCAATCCAGATGCTATGGGGTAAGCGGCGACTGGGGTAAGCGGCGGTGAGGGTGTGGACACCCCTCGAACGCC